>JADGNW010000214.1 GCA_017883315.1 Blastocatellia bacterium
CTGGCGCGCACGAGTTCGACACCGGGACGCACGCAGCTTATCAACTTCTTCTTGATAAACGACGCGTTTCATTTCGTAGACTTGCCCGGCTACGGTTACGCTCGGGTCCCTCGCGACGTGAAGAAGCACTGGGGACCGATGGTCGAGAAATATCTTGCAACCCGGCTTGGCCTTGTGCTATCTATTCTCATCACCGATTCGCGGCACGAGCCCACCGAGTTAGACCTGCTGATGAAAGAATGGCTCGAGGCGAGGGGAAAGCCGTTCATCATCGTTGCAACCAAGGCTGACAAGCTCAGCAGCAATCAGTTAAGGGCCAGCTTAGTTCGCGCGTCGGCGGTCTTAGGCAGTGATGAGTTTGTTGCGTATTCGGCGGTGACCGGCAGTGGAGCGGCCCGTCTCTGGAAAGAAATCACCCGACGAATTGCAGAATACAGATTGCGGATTGACTAATCTCCGCGAATCGCAAATCCAAGATCCGCAATCCGCAATCGAAATCCCCGTGCAAAAATATTTAGCGCCGCTCCGGAATGCGACTTCCTAGTCGCGCGGAATTTTAACCTAGTGAGGCAATCAGAACAGTTATGGCTGAAGAAGTAAATGAATTGATGGACATCGGTGAACTCAAGGAGATGTCCATCTCAAAACTCACCCAGATAGCAAAGGAACTCGACATCCCCGGCGCCACCGGCATGCGAAAGCAGGAGCTGATCTTTAAGATCCTGCAAGCGCAAACCGAAAAGTCCGGCCTGATCTTCTCGGAAGGCGTTCTCGAAACGCTGCCCGATGGATTCGGATTCTTGCGAGCGCCCGACTACAACTATCTTCCCGGTCCCGATGACATCTACGTCAGCCCGTCGCAGATTCGCAAGTTCGATCTGCGCACCGGCGACACGATCTCGGGACAGATCCGTCCGCCCAAAGAAGGCGAGCGCTACTTCGCGTTGATCAAAGTCGAGGCGATCAACTTCGAGCCGCCCGAGATGGCGCGGGATCGAGTCTTCTTTGACAACCTCACGCCGCTCTATCCGGACGAGAAGCTAAGGCTCGAGACCGACCCTGAGAATCTTGCGGGTCGGGTGCTCGACATAATGACGCCGATCGGAAAAGGACAGCGCGCGTTGATCGTAGCTCCGCCGCGCACCGGAAAGACGATGCTGCTGCAAAACATCGCCAACTCGATCACTCGGAATCATCCTGAAGTGACGCTCATCGTGTTGTTGATAGACGAGCGGCCTGAAGAAGTCACCGACATGCAGCGCTCGGTTCACGGCGAGGTGATAAGCTCGACCTTCGATGAACCGCCAACGCGCCACGTGCAAGTCGCGGACATGGTGATCGAAAAAGCGAAGCGCCTGGTCGAGTACCGGCGCGACGTCGTCATTCTTCTCGACTCGGTAACGCGGCTTGCGCGGGCTCACAACTCGGTCGTTCCACCGTCGGGCAAGATCCTGTCTGGCGGTATCGACTCGAACGCGCTTCAAAAGCCGAAGCGATTTTTTGGCTCCGCACGGAACATCGAAGAAGGTGGTTCGCTCACGATCGTCGCGACGGCGCTGATTGATACCGGATCGCGAATGGACGACGTGATCTTCGAAGAGTTCAAAGGCACGGGCAATCTCGAGATCAACCTCGACCGCAAGCTCACCGAGAAACGGATATTTCCGTCGATCGACATCAACAAGTCGGGTACGCGCAAGGAAGAATTGCTGCTTGCGCCGGCAGACTTCAATCGCATCATCGTGCTTCGCCGAGTGCTGTCGCAGCTCTCGCCGACTGAAGCGATGGAGCTGTTGTTGGATAAGCTCAGCAAGACGAAGGCAAACTCCGAGTTCCTCGACTCGATGCAGTCGCAGTAAGCGTCATGCCAGGCAGGGTCTTACACTTGCGCATCGCAGCATAAAGGAGGATGGCGTCAAGGAAAACTCTTCGAAGATGGAATAAGGAAGGTGACAGCCGTAAGAGGGGCTGGGCCGAAACAGAGAACAGAAACACGCTCTGGCTTCGCAGATTAGTTGGGAAAGGGATGAGGAGATGGCCGAAAAGGAAGAACAAAGCCCAAGGGGATTCCGAGTAGCGGCCCCCGACCCCGCACAGACATAAGTCACACCTGTCAGCTTCCCCTCTGGCACCAAGCCAAATCCGTTGGTATCATAGCCACCGGACGATCCAGCGATAGCTCCTTCCGGCGGTACCCAGATGTATCAAACGTTTGTCCTTCCGTTCACTATCGCGTCAATCCTACTGAATCTTGTTCCCGCTTTGCAGGCTCCATCTGACGATCAGTCGCTCAAGCTGCAAGCCGACCTCGTTCTGGTAGACGTGTTGCCCGTGCAGAAGAAGACTGGCCGCATCATCGGCGGCCTCAAGCGCGACGACTTCACGGTATATGAAGATGGCGTGCAGCAGAAAATCGAGTACTTCAGCAAAGACAAGCTTCCAGTCTCTGTTGTCTTGCTCGTTGATCGCGCGGGCTGCGTCAATCCCTTCAACGAACAGATTCGCGCCGCGACCATCAGAGCTATCAGTCATCTGAAACCGGAAGACGAAGTAGCGATCATGACTTTCTCGAGCAAGGTCGCGCTTGTGCAGCCCTTCACCCGCGATCGCCAGTTGATCGCCAACAACATCATGTCTGTTGAGCGTCAGCATCAAAGTGAGCAGCACTATTTCAACGCGGCGATCTACGAAGCTTCGGAGTACATGAAGAAGGCGGCCAATCCCGCCGGGCGACGCGCAATCATTGTACTGACCAGCCTCGAAGCAAGCATCGACTTCTCGAAGGTCTCCGAGCAGGAAGCGCTTCTCTCGGTTCTCGAATCCGGCGCGGTAGTCTCAGGTGTGCTGATTCAGACGCTCGGAGGAAGAATAGACCAAGGCATTCGAGGCAAGCCAACAAGCCTGCTTCGGCATCTTGGGTTGCGATCGGGAAGCCTGAAGATGTTCGTCGAAGAAACCGGCGGCGAACTGGTGGGCGCTCCGCCGGATGAGATAGACGCCACGCTCAATCGATTGGTCGAGAACATCTCCGCGAGCTACTCGCTGGCTTACATGCCGGCGAATACTGCGCGAGACAGCAAGCGCAGGCGCATACGCGTTCAGCTCTCACCTGACGTCGAGAGCCGTGAGGGGAAAGTAGTAGTGCTCTCTCGGCGCAGCTACGTGATGTCCAAAGACGGGGCCGCAAAGAAATGATTCCTTCGCGGCTTTCGCGACGCTCCGCGTCTTTACTGTGGCGGACGCTGGCCCCCGCGCGGGGGCGTGATCGAAGCGTGATAGTGCCAAACCTTCCACGCGCCGTCGCGCTTGCGCCATAACACCGTTGCGCGGCCTTTGATGTCGCGGCCCTGACCAGACCGGTTCTCCTGAACCTGCATCCACGAGCCAACCTGAACCGCATCGTTGCCGTTCACCCAGATCTTCATGTCGTCGGTGAAGTCGAACTTCGAAATCGTGAAGTTGGTTGTAGCCGCGGTCCATACGCGCTTCAGTCTATCAAACCCGACTAGCGGTCCTTCATTGATGTCGTAATAGATGTTGGTCGGGTCCTTCTCGAACACGTCGTCGAGAATAGCCAGGTTCTTCGACACTATTGCTTCGGTGAATTTCTTTGTCTTTGCGCAAATCTCCTGCTCGGGGTTCTGTGCCAGAGCGACCACTGTTGTCATAGCCAGCAAACAAAGAATTGACAGTATTCTCATTGCCGTCCTCCTCAATGACTTGAGCTATTACGTTTCACTGAGCATGCATGCTCGTCATTTCGCTGTCACGATACACATCGGCCGAGGTGTTCATCAAGTCTCGCTGGCGTTGCCATATCACTGAGGCAGGCCTCCGCTCCGGAGATGCACGCGCAGCTCGACTGAGCCGACCGGCCTGCCATCCGCTTCGATCTTCCATGTTATCTTGTGCCACTCATTCGCGTGCCCGGCCGGAGCAGTCAAAACGAGTTGAACCGGATAAGTCTCGTGCGCCGCGACCGGGAACTTCGCGAATCTCACTTGCTCGGTCCAGCCGTCCGGCAGTTCTGTCATCAGGCTGATCACTTTCGCTTGATCTGTGTCGTTCGCGATTAACACCGGCACATTCAACGGCTGTCCCCCGGCGACGCCGACTTCAGGAGTGACCAACTCGGCAAGGTGCTCGATACTCTGCGCGCGCCAGAACTCTCGATAGAACGCCCACGGCCCGCCCAACTGCAATGAGATACCATCACGCTGTAGCGGGCGATAAGGCCTTTTGAAAGCATAAGCGATGGGGCCCGGCGTCACGGCTTCAAAAATGTCCCCGGTCATCGTTGATCCCACGAGCAACTTGCCCATCACAAACCGTTCGGGCTCGTTAAGCGCCTTAAATTCGCCTTTCTCAATCGCCGATCTGGCGACGTCGCCGACTCCGCGCTGAGTTTCGTGAAAGCTCCACTCGTCGGCTGACAGTCGATAGTAAGGAACCTTACGCGAGGTCGAAACGTCGCTGGGCTTATACTGCGGGCCCTTGCCTTCGAGGAAATCGGTGTGGTCCGCATCAGAGAAGTAATAGAGTTTCTTGGCTTGCCACGCTTGCAAGCCTTCGCCGTAGTTGTTTATTCGAAGGCGCTGTCGCGGCGCGGCGACTTGCGACGGAAAGATCGTCGGGTCGCCCGACATGCCGAATGCCTCAGTTGCGATAACTCCCGCGGCTTGATGGTCGTCGTGGTTCTCGCCTGCGACATAGCAGGGCAACCAGGTGATGATCACCTCGGGCCTCGTGAGTCGCACCAGCCTCACGACCTGCTCGAGCGCGTTGCCGTGATGCCACGTCTCAAGAGATCTCAGCACATCTTGTCCGGGCGTGTCAGGCGCGCCGATGAACCAAACGTTCATCACGCCTAAGGAAGCAAGCGCGCGTCGAGCTTCGATCTCGCGAACCGCTCCCAACGACGACGCCTGCTCATTACCAACGGAATTGCCGCCTCCATCTCCACGCGTGCCGTAGACCACAGCGACACGCTTGTGCTGATCGAAGATCGCTCGCGCAAGATAGCTCGAGATCGCCGTCTCATCATCGGGGTGAGCGACCACAAGCAGTATGTCCGCCTTGTAGCGTTCGTCGGGTATCGTCAGAGGTGGCGCCTGTTGAGCAGAAACGGGAGACGCATTGAACAGCAGCCAAAGGATCAGGAGGCGGGAACTTGATTTCATGACTGCTAGCTTACTCTACAGATCCGGCGAAGGTCACGGCCGGGCTGTGTCGAGGCGTAGCCCACAAAACCTGTCGATTACGTCTGTGTTATTTTAGTGCCGCTTCTTCGTCCTTGACGCGCAGGAGATCAAGCATAAGCGACATATTGCTCCCGGCTTGGATAGTGCGAGGATAGCTAGCTGAAGTTCTCCTGAATTCGAATGAGCCTTCGGTCACATCCAGAAAATGCTTGAGCGCTTCCACGCCGGTATTCAGGCCCGACTGCGCGCCGACGATCTGGCCTTCGTCGAATTGAATCTCACCGATGGCCGCGAGCGAATCAACCGTTAGCGCTCCGCCGAGCCGGTTGTTCTCGATTATCTGAATGACATCGAACATACTGACAACGGCGAAGTTCCCGGTCAGCATGTCAGGCTTCTTCGACTGCCCTGATCCTGCGGGACTCTTGGGCTCGGAAACTGGCGGCGGCGGCAAGACCAGCGGCTTGCCTTCAATCAAACTTTCGAGTGCGGCTTCATGCTCGGGCTTCAAATCCAGGAAGCGCACCCCCATGCCCATCTGTGGCATGCTGTATCGCACTTCGGCGGTGGTTTCGATCCTGACATTCTTGACGTGGAATCTGAGATTAAGAATAGTGCCCGGCGCGAAGCACGTCATCGAGTCGATGAAGGCGCCGGTCATGCTGAGGTCGTTGAGGCGCGTCGCAAGCCGGCTAACACCAGAAGCGTCGCACTCGACTTCGCATATGTAGCTTATTCGTTTTGCTACGCGTCTTTCCTTACCGTAGAGCATCGCAGTCCCACACTAGAAACGCTGAACGAGAAACGTTGAATGATGAGCGAAAGGGCGTTCGTCACTCGTCATTCATCATTCTCCCCAGTCTCCGCTTTCAACTTGCGGAATTTTCTCACTATCAAATCGTACTCAAAGCCAAGCCGGGCAAGGTGATCAAACATACGTTTTGAGGCGGCTCGGTCTGCGGGCTGGCCGTGGGTCCTTACGCGCCGCACAATCGCCCTGTCTATCAGAGAATCTTCTGTGTTCTCTTCAAACACCAGGTCCAGCGCTTCTTCGATACTGTCTCGCGCCACCTTCTTGACGGCAAGCTCGCGCGCAAGCCTGGCCCTTCCCAACGGCTTCAGGCTTACGCGATAGCTCGCGTACCCGCGCGCAAACAAATCGTCGTTGACGTAGCCCAACTCCTTCAATCTCTTAATACATTCCTCAACCAGCTTCGGATCTTTCCCGCGTCTGGTTATCAGCCGGTCGCGCAAGTCAGCCTCGCTGCACGGGCGCGCGGCGAGAATCTTTAGCGCGGCAGCCATAACCCGATCACCAGACGGCTCTGCGTTGTAACGAGCGCGATCATCTTTGCCGGCGTGCTCGCGGCGGCGCTCCGCCGCGCCGCCGTGTCCGGCGTTCATCTTGTTACCTGCTCTGTTCCTTCTAAAAGCCAATTGACGAACTGCTTGGTTTCAGGTTTGGTCGCGTCGAGTGCGCCAGTGCGTCTTCGCGATCGCTCCATGTCTTCGCGAGCGTGATCCGATACCGACCTGACGCCTGAAACTCTCAGCTTGAACTCATCAGCATTGGTCGCACCGTTCAACGCTTCCTCGTATGTTATCAACCCGCGAGAATACAGATCAAACAACGACTGGTCGAAGGTCTGCATTCCGTACTGCGAAGTACCCTGTGCGATCGCTTCGCGTATAGTCGAAGTCTTCTCGGGATGAATGATGCAATCGCGTATGTAAGGAGTCACAATCATGACCTCGACTGCGGGCACTCGCCCCTGTATCGTCTCGGCCGCGCGCAAGAGCCTCATCGAGATTGCGGCTTTCAACACGCTCGCAAGCTGAAGGCGAATCGCACGCTGCTGATGAGGCGGAAAGACGGTGACGATCCGGTTGATTGTTTCCGTCGCGTCGAGAGTATGCAGCGTCGATAGCACCAAGTGCCCGGTTTCTGCCGCCGTGAGCGCGGTCTCGATAGTCTCGTAGTCGCGCATCTCGCCGACCAGTATTACATCAGGATCCTGTCTGAGAGCCCCGCGCAGCGCTTCGGAGAAGCTTCGCGTGTCGACGTCCACCTCGCGCTGATTAACATAGGATTTCTTGTCGCGATGAAGAAACTCGATCGGGTCTTCGATAGTGACGATGTGCCCGGTGCGAGTGCGATTCATGTAATCGATCATCGCTGCAAGCGTGGTCGATTTGCCCGACCCGGTCGATCCGGTGACCAGCACAAGTCCGCGATTCTCATCGGCAATCTTCTCGATGACAGGCGGCAAGCGCAACTCCTCGGTCGTGCGCACAGTAGTTGGAATTACTCTGAGCACCATCCCGACAGTGCCCCGTTGTTGAAATATGTTGCAGCGGAACCGGCCCAATCCCGATACGCCGTATGCAATATCGATCTCAGAATTTTCGTTGAAGCGCTGCTTCTGGCGGTTGTTCATTATCGAGAACGCCATGTTCAGCGTGTCCTCGCCCGCCAGTCGTTGGGCTTCCACCATCGGTTGAAGCTCACCGTTGATGCGCATGAATGGAAAGCTGCCGGCTTTGATGTGCAGATCGGATGCGCCCTTGCTGCACGCGATGGTCAGTAATTGGTCGATGCTCGGTGACATTGCTCTTGCCTCGCAACTCGATCTAGCTGCGATCGAAAACGTCGGGGACAGATCCGCAAGCTTGACCACAGACGGGCCGACGCGAACTATAGAGGCCGGATGAAGATCGTCAGGTTAGATGAAGGGGCATTTGTTGAAGCTCTCAGCTCTTAGACAAACTTGCTCAGCTTCAACATACGCATTATAGGGTCAACCGATTGGGGGAGCAACAGTAATGATTTGCCTTCGTAGTAACGAATTCATTCGTTCAGTCTCGTTCAAAACGAATATTTCAAAAACAAATTCACAGCGC
>JADGNW010000215.1 GCA_017883315.1 Blastocatellia bacterium
CGTGATCGAGCGATTGAAGAATAAGAACGCTCAGCCGACCGCCGATGAAGCTAAATTCGTTCGCAGCGGCAAAGCTGAAATTCAAATCTGGCTGACCGACAAATCTCCGGAGGTCCTGGCGCAACTCAAGCAACTTGGATTTGAAGTCGTACTCGATCCGAAGACCGCCAGGATGATCATCGGCCGCCTGCCGATTGAAAAGCTCGCGGCATTGGCCGAGCTCAAGTCGGTTCGCTACATCGCGCCGCTGACCAACAAGTGAGACCTCCTTCACACTTCCTTCCGCCCATCGTGAAAAGGCAAGCTCCAGCGAGCTTGCCTTTCTTTTCATCGGTCGCTGATAATCGCAAGTTGAAACCTGGGTACTTCAAACCTAAGGAGAGTTAGATGACTGGCGAAGAGATGGAAAGGGCATTTCAGTTCTTGATTGAGCACCACGCAAGGATGAGCACGGACATTGAAGGATTAAAAGAGACTCAAGAGAGAACCACCGCGAATCTCGCAACGCTGGCTGAAAGCGTATCTCGACTGGAAGCACAGGCAGAAACCGATCGACGCGAAATGAGAGAGAGATTTGAAATCGTGACCGAGGAAATGCGCGATAGCTTCAATAAAATGATACTCGGGAATGAAATCACACGCGATCTCACCAATCAGGTCGCGCGTCTGGCCATCGAGACCTCCCAACGGGTGACAGTTGTTGAAGGCAAGCTAAAGCAAGCTTGAAATGAAAGGCCCTGAACAACCCGCTAGTGACTGAAACCGTCAGAGTTCGATTCGCTCCTTCACCCACCGGCTATCTCCACCTCGGCGGGGCGCGTACTGCTCTGTTCAACTGGCTCTTCGCGCGTAAGCACGGCGGTGTGTTCATCCTCCGCATCGAAGACACCGACATACAGCGCTCTTCAGAAGAAATGGTTCAGGGCATCCTCGATGGAATGCACTGGCTCGGACTCGACGCGGACGAAGGCCCCTTCTTTCAATCTTCATTTCTCGAGCAACATCACGCCGCGGCTCGCAGGCTTGTTGAAGCCGGAAAGGCGTACTACGACTTCACTCCGAAAGAAGCGTCCGATGATCGCACTGTTAGATCCAGAATAGTCGATCGCGCGCGAGCCCAGGCCGGGTCAGTCAAAGAGCAAAACCCCTTTCGCGACCTGGCGATTAATGAAGCCATCCGCCGTGCCGAAGCCGGCGAGCCTGCCGCCATCAGGCTCAAAGTTCCACAGGAAGGTGCTTCTCGATTCGACGACCTTGTCTACGGCCCGCAGGAACGCAATTACTCCGACGTTGAGGACCTCGTGCTGATACGCTCGGACGGGCATCCGCTCTACAACCTCTCCGTTGTAGTTGACGACATCGAGATGCGGATCACTCACGTCATTCGGGGTCAGGATCATTTAACCAACACGCACAAGCAGGTACTTATCTACGAAGCGCTCGGAGCGCCGGTCCCAAAGTTCGCGCATCTGCCTCTGATCATGGCGCCGGGAAGAGAGAAGCTTTCGAAGCGCAAGCACGGCGAAGTCGTCTCGGTAACGACTTATCGCGATCGCGGCTTTGTGCCCGACGCGCTGGTGAATTTCCTCGCGTTGCTCGGCTGGTCGCCGGGAACCGATCAAGAAATAATCTCTCGGACGGAGTTGATAGAAAAGTTCTCACTCGAAGCGGTGAACAAATCGTCGGCCATCTTCAACTTCAGCGAGAAAGACCCGCGCGATTGGACCGATCCAAAAGCGTTATGGATGAACGCCGAGTACTTGCGAGCGATGCCGCTTGACGAACTGACACAGCTTGTCGCGCCACAGTTGAAGCGGTTCAACCTCTGGCGTGAAGAGTACGCCTCGCGCGAGCGCGACTGGTTAGCGCGAACCGTTGAGATGCTCCGGGCGCGTTATCGCACGACGCAGGATTTCGCGACGATGGGGCGGCCATACTTCTCAGACGACTTTGAATACGATCCCGATGCGATCAAGAAGAATCTGAAGGATGAACGACTGAAGGATCTGTTGCCCGGGCTGGCTGACCGGCTCGCTGGAGTTGAAGACTTCACCCACGATGCCACGGAATCCGCTCTGAGAGCCTATTCGGAGGAGCAAGGTGTTAAAGCAGGATTGTTGATCAACGCTGCCCGAACTGCGTTAACCGGCCAGTCAGTCGGCCCCGGCATGTTCGACATCGTGGTAACGCTTGGACGCCAGCGCACCGTTGAGAGGCTGAGGCGCGCCGTTGCTCTCATTCCCTAGCTTGTCCGACTTCTTCTTGCTCGCAGCCGCGTCTGCTCCAAATTGCTAAGGCAGTCAGTCACTCACCCGGACGGGTTACGCACTGGTAAACTAAAGCCATTTGGTATTTCACCAAGACTGAGTAGCGAAGTATTCATCTCAGTCCTTGGAGGTTGAACGCTAGAGCAAGCGGCCCGCAAACATGGAATCGCAATCCGGAAATCTCATAGTCAGCGGAATCGAGCCTATCGACGAATTGTTGGGCGGACTCGAGCGAGGCCAGCTTTACCTCGTTCACGGCGAGGCCTCCGGCAAGTCGCTGTTTGGGATCAAGTTCCTGATTGAAGGACTCAAGCAGGGCGAGAACGGTGCGCTCGTGATTCGCTATTCACCCGAAGACGCAGTGCGCCGCTTTGCGCGCCTTGGCTACGACTGCCTCGATGATGTCTACAGCGGGCGCCTTGTGATATTGGAGTATTCCGACGACATCATCCAGAAACTCGGAAAGCTGAGGCAACTTACTCCGGTGTTGCGCGAGCTCGAGTGGTTGCTGGGCGAAACAAGCCCCAAGCGTTTGATATTCGACCCCGTAGCCAGCGTTCTAGCCGGGTCCGAGGGCAGCTTCGATGGGCGCGCCCGCGAATTCGCCGACTGGGCACGCTCGTTCGGCGGCACCGTTGTGTTGATCGATAATGACGCGAATCAGGAAATCATCGAGAGCTTCAAACCGCTGGTCGCTGAATCGTTTCGCCTGGACGTGAGAGGGGCCGGTGACCGAGCCTCTCGTTTTATCGCGTTCGAAAAATCACCGGCCATTCCGGATCAAGCTATCGAAGTCGATCCATCACGCGGCGTGTTCCTGCTGGGCCGGGCTTATGAACCACTAACCGTCGCCGCAGGGGCGCCTCAACCTCCCTCCATCGCGGAACTCGAATCGATCAGAGAAGAGCTTCGGTCGGTGCGCGACCAAATTCACAAGGGAGAAGCCGAGCCGCTTTCCGACATCGACTTGATCGGCGAAGAGTCAGGTGAAACAGAGCGTACGCTTCGCACGCCGGACACAGCACCGCTCGATGCCGAAAGCCGGGGCCGGGAGAGTCTTCAGACACAGAAGCTCACGCTTGCTGAAGAAGAGGTCCGGATTCTACGAACAAGAGATGAGTCCGCGCTCCAGCAATCAATACCTCTCGATGACTGGGATATTACGGTTGAAGAGCCGCTACAACCACCGCAGCCCGCCCAGCAGTCGCGCGCTGAAGGACAAGGTGACGAGTTGTCGGATCTGCTCGACGATTTGAGTGGCGGTGCGTTTCCTCTCGATCTTGATCTGCCGGACCTGTACCCTGGCCAGCCTCACGCGCAAAGAGATTCCGAGCCGGGAATCGACCGCTCCAGCACGGCTGCCGAAATCATCGAAGAGTTAGCTGTCGCCTCTCGCGAGGCCAGGTCTTCGGCTCGTCGCGATCTCGGTGAGGAGGCGTCAAGCAGTCGAGGCAATGAGCCGGCGAAGCCGAGCCCGCCGCGACATGGGCGTGCCTCCGACCTCAAAATCGATTCGGCTATCGCCGCTCGAGCCGTCGAGCTTCTGTTGCGTCCTCCGGAATTAGAGGCGGAATTCGAGGCAGAGATGGCGCGGCCCGCTACCATGTCGCAACGGAGGCGCGTCGATCGCGAGCGACCCCAACCGGGACCAATGAGCAATGTCGCGGGCGATGTCGAAGTTCAGGCGAAGGACTTCACCGTGCTCATCATTTCAGACGACGCGGAGATCACCGACCTTGTGACTCAAGCGCTCCGCGACTACACGCTGGAGGTTGTGCACGACGGCGTGAGCGGGCTGACCAAGCTTATTTCACTCAAACCCGATCTGGTCGTGCTGGATTTCGATCTGCCTGTCATCGACGGCTCCAAGATTCTGACGCTGATCAGGTCAGCGCTGAACGTGCCCATCGTGATTGTATCGGGGTTACGCATGCGCGCGACCGACCGCGTGATGGCGTC
>JADGNW010000216.1 GCA_017883315.1 Blastocatellia bacterium
GGCCGCCGGCGCTTGCTTCGGCTTGCCGCACTTTGCGGATAAGCTCGTAGCCGTCCTCGTCCGGCATTTCAATATCGCTCACTATCACGTCCGGCTCCCAGCGCTGCAGTAAGTTCATAGCCTCAGCGCTGCAGGAACAAGTTTTCACCTCCGCGCCGAATTGGCCAACCATCACGCGCAGCATCTCGCAGGTATCGGGTTCGTCGTCAACCACCAGTACCTTCACGCCGTCGAGGTTGGGCGCAGGCAGCGAAGACACGCTTCCCCCGGAAGCCGCATGCGCGCGCGCTGATCCCGGTTCGTCGGCGTGCGCCGCGATCACCGGCAGCTTCACCG
Organism: Blastocatellia bacterium; assembly: GCA_017883315.1. Lineage (GTDB taxonomy): Bacteria > Acidobacteriota > Blastocatellia > UBA7656 > UBA7656 > Onstottus_A. The sequence goes on from JADGNW010000216.1 coordinate 337, forward strand.
TGAACGTCGCACCCAGTCCTTCTCCCGGGCTGGCTGCAGTGACGACTCCTCCGTGCATCTCTGTAAGGTGTCTCACGATCGCTAATCCGAGACCCAATCCGCCGTATCTGCGGGTGCTGGTAGCGTCGGCTTGACGAAAGCGGTCAAAAACATACGGGAGGAATTCGGGTGTGATTCCCTGTCCGGTGTCGCTGACGATTATTTCGACCCGAGATCCCACGCGCTCGAGCCGCACTTGAACGCGTCCGCCCTTACCGGTGAACTTCACCGAGTTAGCCACGAGATTCCAGACGATCTGTTGCAGCCGGTTCGGGTCGCCCGAGACCGGACCGGCGCGCGGGTCCAGGATGGTTTCGATTCGTATGTCTTTGGCATGAGCGGCGGGCCTAACGGACTCGATCGCGGCTTCAACGACAGGGGCGAGTTCAACCGGGCGCACCTCGAGTCTGAGCTTGCCGGTCACGATGCGCGAGACGTCCAGGATGTCCTCGATCAATTGAGCCTGGGACTTCGCATTGCGCTCAATCGTCTCGAGCGCGCGAGATTGAGTCGTCCGATCGAGTTTGTTGGTGCGCAGCATGTGAGCCCATCCGAGAATCGCGTTCAGCGGAGTGCGCAGCTCGTGCGACACGGTAGCGAGGAATTCATCTTTGGCGCGGTTAGCCGTTTCAGCCTCCTGCCGCGCGGCGTGTTCGCGCTCGAGCAATTCATCGCGAAGGCCGAGCGCATCTTCGCGTGCTATGAGGGCAGCTTGCGCTTCGCGATAGAGCCGGGCGTTATCGACTGCAAGAGCGATGCGATGAGCCAGGTCTTCAGCCAGCGCGAGATCGATTTGATCGTAGACACGTCCCGATTCGGCGGTCAGCAATGTGATTGTTCCGAGCGTGCGATTGCGGGCGACCAGCGGCACTATCATGCCCGAGCGCAAGCCCTGTTTGCGAAGAATCGCGGCGAGTTCGGGGCTTTGAGTTGTGAGCGCCAGTCTCTTCTGATCGATGTGAGGATAAAACTCCGCTCTCCCGGTTCTCATGACGTTGGGCACGCCAATCGGCGCATCGGGATTGGGAGGATAGCGCCGCGCGAGATCCTGTGCTGCTATTACCTTGGCTGGATCTGAGTGCGCGATCGCGAGCTGGCGAAGCCCGCCGGTCTCTTCGGCAATGTAAACGGTGCACCAATCCGCGAGCATCGGAACTGCGAGCCTGGCTACACTGGCAAGGGTCGTTTCATAATCAAGCGAAGAAGCGAGCAGGCCGCTCGCTTCGGCCAGAAAGCGCTGCGCGTCTTCGGCGCGCTTGGGCTCAGTGATGTCCATCGTGACGCCGCGCATCCCGATGGGGGTTTCGTGTTCGTCGCAAACGACGACCGACTGCGCCTCGACCCAAACGGCGCGCCCGTCGCCTGCCAGCCAGCGAAATCGGCTGGCACCACCCTTGCGGGAAGCGAAGATTGCCGCCGCTTCTTGTGCCGCTCGCTCCTTGTCGTCAGGGTGAACGATCGTGAGCCAGAAGTTCGGAGTCGAAAGCCATTGATCCACGGTATAGCCGAGCATCTTCTCGACGTGCTCGCTGACGAAGTCGATTTGCTGGGTAGTCTGATCGGGCTGGCCCCACGCCTCCCAGACAACGCCTGGCACTTTCGCTACCAGATTATTCAGGCGCTGGCGTTCGCTCTCGATCTGCTCCGCCAACGCCTCTCTCTCTTGTTCGGCTCCCTTGCTGGCGGTGATATCTCGCTCGATGGCTGAGACTCCCGTAAGCTGTCCAGCTTCATTGCGCATAGGAGAGAGCGTTAGAGCGACGTCTATCACCTCTCCGTCCTTTCGTATGCGCGAGGTTTCAAGGTGAGGTATGGCCTCTCCTTGTCTTAAGGCCTCGTACACCCGAGCCAACTCATCCCTGCGATCAGGCGGAACCAGAATGCCTATGTTTTTGCCCTTCACCTCGTCAGCCGAATAAGCGTAGATGCGTTCGGCGGCTGCATTCCAACTGACGATGACGCCGTCGAGAGTCTTGCCGATTATCGCGTCCTCCGATGACTCGACTATTGAAGCCAGGAAGTAAGACGCCTCCGCGGCGCTTTTGCGATCGGTGATATCGATCACGGAGCCGGCAAGACCAATGAACTCGCCGTTGTTGGTGGAGCGGGGAACGCTATTGACCAATACCCAACGGTAGAGGCCATCAAAGCGTCTCAGCCGGTATTCGACATCGAAGCTCTCGTGAGTCTTCAGCGACCAGGTGTATCTGTCGAGGAGGCGCTGTAAATCGTCGGGATGAACGTTATCAATCCAGCCGAGTCCCAACTCCTGCTCCAGCCTTCGTCCGGTGAAGTCTAGCCACTGCTGGTTGAAAAAGGTTCGCTTCCCCTCGGAATCCGACAGCCACATCATCACCGGGGCGGTGTCGGCCATCGCGCGAAAACGCGCTTCAGTCTCGCGCAGAGCTTGCTCGGCAAGCGTTCGCTGAGTTATGTCGCGGAACACGAGCAAAGCGCCGACGCTCTTCCCGTTTTCATCTTTGATCGGGGAGCTGCTGTCTTCGATCGGAGTTTCGATTCCGTTCTTCCCGATCAACAGGCCCCGGTACGCCGATTTGTCGGCGTAATCGTTTTGCAGAACTCTCTGCACAAGGTCTTCAACAGGTGTGTGAGTATTCTCATCGATAATCTTGAACAGTTCGTGAACTGGCTTGCCAGAGGCGTCTCGTGAATTCCAACCGGTGAGTGATTGTGCAACCCCGTTCATGAAAGTCACACGGGCGTTGGCGTCTGTAGCTATGACCGCGTCACTGATGCTCGCCAGGATCGTCGCCAATTGTTCGCGGCTGGCGGCCAGCGCTGACGCGTTGTTCTCTGCGCGCCTTCGAGCGTCTTGAATCACCTTAATGAGGATCGAGAGGCTTACGGCGAGGATGCAGAACGCAGCCAGTTGGAGGACCTCCGATCTGTCGGCGATCTCGAATGAATTCGTCGGAGGGACAAACAGGTAGGTGCCGAGGGCCGCGCCAAGAGCAATGCTGAGCAACGCGGGACCGAAACCGGCGAAACATGCCACCAGTATGACGGCGACAAAATAAGTCGTGAACGGAAGGCGCGTGCCGAGTGCCTGGTTCACCAGCAAGCGCAACGCCGTCGCAAGCGCCACGGCCAGGACTGCGCCGCCGTAGCGCAACACGCCGGAAGATACTGTTATACGTTTCTTGCTTAGCACGTTCAGTCACACTGTCGAAGGATTAGAGCCACGTCCTGGATAAAGGTCTCTACGGATTTCACAAGGCCGGCAGAATACATGATTCGCAAATCGAGTTGGCGCGACGCGAGCATCTCACATCGGGAAGACTAACAAAACAAGGGACGTAGTTTCAATGAGGATGACGCTACAACCTGGCAGCCATTTGATTGACCGCGTTCACCCGCTTCGTTAGTATGAGCCGCGCTGTTTGGGTCTCAATAAACTTCGAAGGAGATTGTGAATGAAAGCGATTCGCGCGCACGAGTGGTGCGGCCCGCGCGACCTGGTTGTAGACGAGATCGACCAGCCACAGCCCGGCGACGGTCAGATCCTCGTGCGAGTCAACGCAGCAGGATTGAACTTTCCTGATCTGCTGATCATCACCGGCAAGTATCAATTCAAGCCCGCGCTGCCGTTTTCGCCAGGCTTTGAAATCGCGGGAACGGTTGAAAAGCTCGGCCCCGGCGTGAGCAAGTTCCGGGAGGGACAACCGGTGATCGCGCAAGTACCGGCGGGCGGTTTCGCCGAATATGCGATCGCCGAAGAAGCTTACGCGCATACGTTGCCGGACTCGATGAGCGATGAAGAAGCGGCGGCATTCCCGCTGGTATATCAGACTTCATATTTCGGACTCGTCTATCGCGGCGCGCTCGAAAAGGGAGAAACGGTGCTCGTTCATTCGGCTGCTGGAGGCGTGGGACTTGCGGCGGTTCAGATAGCTCGCGCGCTTGGGGCCGGAAAAATTATCGGTACCGTGGGCTCAGACGATAAGCTCGCTGTCGTTCGCGACAACGGCGCCGACGTAGCCTTGAACTATCAAACCGAAGACTTCGTCGAAGTGGTCAAACGCGAGACTAGTGGACGCGGAGCCGACGTGATTTACGATCCGGTAGGCGGCGAGATCGGCGAGCGCAGCACGAAGTGCATCGCCTTCGAAGGACGGCTGGTCATCATCGGATTCACCAGCGGCAAGTTTTCGAACTTCGTCTCGAATCATATCCTGGTGAAGAACTACAGCGTGGTTGGTGTTCACTGGGGATCTTATCGGCACAACAAGCCGGCGCAGATCGAACAAGGTTGGAACGAGTTGATTGAGCTCTATCAAACCGGAATGTTGAAGCCGGTGATCGGCGGGCGCTACCACATGGAGAATGTGGCCGACGCAATGGAGTTTCTCGCCTCGCGCAAGGCAGTCGGCAAGGTCGTTTTACATTGGTAGCACGGTGTATCGCAGTTCCCCTGCGCGCCGCTTTGTCCTCTGCGGTTAACCATCGGCTCACGCCGGCAGTCGTGTGATATGATTACGCACCCGCTAGCAAAGGATTTAGATTGGCGAACTACATTTCGATCAGGAGGATGGTCTTGCCAAAACGTAAACTAATGGTCGTTGCATCAATAGCCGTGCTCATTCTTCTAACAACGCCGGTTCTGTGTTCGGCTGGCGCTCAGACCAAAAAGGGCGCTGCTGACATCGTCGCGCTGCTTGAGAAGTCGGGCTACACGTACGCGAAGGTAAGCGATGGTGTCTGGGA
>JADGNW010000217.1 GCA_017883315.1 Blastocatellia bacterium
TACACCATGTTGGTGACGGAGGTATACAAGGGTCACTTGGACATCGCTCCCAATGTTGGCATCACGGTTACGCGTCCCGGCGGCAAGGTATCAATCAACGGCCGAATAGTAACGGCCGTTGATTCGTCCTATCAACTTCTCGAATCCGGCAAGCGATACTTACTGTTTCTGCGGTACATTCCAGAAACCGGTGCTTACTGGAGCGAAACCAAAGGCACCTTCCTTATCGACAACGATGGCCTGATCCCACAGACCGAAGGATTTGTGCCCGGGTTATCATCGCACGCAAGAGGATCGCTCGCCAGCATTCGGCCCGCGCTGTTATCCGCGTGTGGGACGAAGAGGAAATAAAAATGCTCAGTATACGATCCAGTGGTCGAGCCTGGCGCAGCCTGCAGTAGTTGCCGGCCTGTTTATTCTCGCGGCCCTGCACACGACGATTCGATCCTCCCCCACCGACTGCCCAGTTACCTCTGGCAACGGGTTTCATCAGTGCGCGAGAGTTTATTACTCCGTAACCGGTTTCGGTGCGAGTGAGTACGGCCAGATTCTCAATGCGCTTGATGCCTGGACCGCGAGTAATCGGTTTAACAAATCCGTTGTCGAGTACATACAAGGATCGCCTCCGCCAGATGCGACACTCTACGCGACCTTAGCAATCCAATCCGGTTATATCGCCATCCAGGGCGCAGTGGCGAAGACGAATAAGAGCCCGGAGACCGTATCCAGAAAGTGTACCGCCGGGCAAGTGGGCTGCATCCACAACATGGCACAACCCGATCTTTCAGAACTGAGCCCCAACTCAGGTTTTGAGCTTAAAACCTGAAAGCCGTTCATAAAATCCTTGACACAAAACGCTGCTTTACATAGGATGGAAGGGCTCGAATTCCAGGGACTGCTGTGCTCGCAGACCTCAAAGGAGACAGGCTCGTGACTAAGAAGCTACCCCTCCCCCTTCTCGTCGTCGTTTGTCTGGTTTCTCTTATCTTCATCAACTCAAGCAGCGCCAATTCCGTGAGCTCGAAGGCCGTCACTTTTTCGCGTGATGTCGCGCCGATCTTCTTCAAGAATTGTGCTGAATGTCACCGTCCGGGCGAGGCTGCACCGATGTCGCTGTTGAGCTACAAGGATGCGCGGCCGTGGGCCCGTTCAATCAAAGAGAAGGTTGTCACAAAACAGATGCCGCCCTGGCATGCTGACCCGCACTATCAGGAGTTCGCCAACGATCGGCGCTTGACTCAACCTCAGATCGATACCATCACAGCGTGGGTCGATCAGGGTGCAAAGGAAGGTGACCCGAAGGACTTGCCACCCGCGCCGAAGTTCGTCGAAGGCTGGGCGATAGGGAAGCCCGACATAGTGCTGCAGATGCCCGAGGAGTTCACGCTTGAAGCGTCGGGGCCCGACGAGTATCAGTATTTCGAGATTCCAACAAACTTCAAAGAAGACGTCTACGTGCAGATGGCCGAGGCTCGGCCGGGCAATCGCAAGATCGTTCATCACATCATCGCGTTCGTTCAGCCTCCTGTAAAAGATGGCAAGGGCGGCAAATACGCCAACGTCACAAAGGCCGACATTGAGAAGTTCCGAGAAGAACAGGAGAAGAAGTCGATATTCCGTCGCGACGGATTCCTTATGCGAATGAAGCCGGGGATGCCGGTCTACGACGACGGCTGCGCGCTGCCCAACGGCGGCAACGGCGAGACCCTGGATGTGAAAGCAGAGCAACGCAACGTCGACTTTCTTACGGGATTTGCCCCCGGAATGAACGCCGGGATAATGGAGCCAGGAACGGTGAAGCGGATACCTGCCGGCTCGAAGATACTTCTTCAATTGCACTACTCCAAGGCCAGCGGCAAGGTCGAGAAGGATCGCTCGATGATCGGCCTGGTGGTTGCGAAGACGCCGCCCGACAAGAATCTCTACACGCGGCCCATTGCGAACACTTATTTTCAGATTCCACCCGGGGCGGAGAATCACAAGGTCACGTCCTGCTGGACCACGAAGGAAGACATTCACCTCGAGACGCTGATGCCGCATATGCATCTGCGAGGCAAGGCGATGCGAATCGAAGCGTTTTATCCGGATGCTCACTCCGAGGTTCTGCTTGATGTTCCGAATTACAGCTTCTCGTGGCAGACGGTCTATTACTTGAAGAAGCCAATCGCGCTCCCGAAGGGAACCAGGATCGTGGTGACGGGCTACTTCGACAACTCAGCAAAGAATAAGTACAACCCGGATCCCAGTCAGGCAGTTCGATTCGGTGAACCGACGTACGACGACATGATGATCGGCTGGATCAACTACACAGTCGACAAAGAGCACTTGAGAAACGAAACGGCGGTCAACAGCGGCCGTTCCTTGGGACAGTAACCGGCTGGCGTACTCTGCGCCGCCTCTGACATAGGGAGATCAAAACGATGAAAAGGGTGCTGTCAATTTCGCTCGCGCTGGTAGCTGCCGGTCTTGTTGTGTTGTCGACGACCATAGCGAATTCTGGGGCGAATTCTGGGGCGAACTCGGGTATCAAGAAAGAGGTAACGTTCAACAAGGACATTGCCCCGATTCTCTATAAGAACTGCGCCGAGTGTCATCGCGCGAACGATATCGCTCCGATGGCGCTGATGACCTACAAAGAAGCCCGGCCGTGGGCCCGCTCGATCAAAGAAAGAGTGCTGACGCGAGACATGCCGCCCTGGAGTCCCGACTCAAAGTACGGCGAGTTCACCAACGATCATCGGCTTGCTAAGAATGATATCGAGACCATCGTGGCCTGGGTGGATCAGGGCGCGAAGGAAGGCGATGCGAAGGACCTGCAGCCGGTGCCTGAGTTCACGTCCACGAGCGGCTGGCGATTGGGCAAGCCCGACGCAGTGTTCGACATCGGAAAAGAGTTCACCGTTACGCCCGGTATGCCTGATACCATTCAGAACTTCATCGTTCCGACGAACTTCAAAGAAGACAAGTGGGTCACCGCCGCCGAGATTCTTCCTGGCAACCGAAAGGTCGTTCATCACGTGATCGCGTTCATCCAGACGCCTGAGATGATCGCGCAGTTCCAGAAGGGCGAAGGCCGTGCACGCGCGATGATGCAGAGCAACGTCTTTTATCGCGAAGGCACGCTGACCAAAGTTAAGGCTGATGCGCCGGTGATCGACGATGGCTGTGGTGATCCTAACGGCGGTTCGGCGTTCAAGCGGCCGAGCGCCAGCGAAGGTGGTGATGCGTTTGGGTTATTCCTGGCGGGCTATGCGCCGGGCAAGGGCATCGACGTGTTCCCGGCAGGCACCGCGAAGAAAGTTCCCGCGGGTTCAATGCTCGTGTTTCAGATGCACTACTCGAGCTACGGTGGCAAGTTCGAAGGGCAGCAGGGTGACCGGACCAGGCTTGGGTTGCACTTCACAAGCAAGCCCCCCGAGCGCTCGCTGAACACCGTGGGAATTCAAAATCACTACTTCAAGATTCCCGCAGGCGATGGCAATCACGAAGTAACTGCTTGCTATACGTTCGACGCGGATGTGCACCTCACGAGCTATATGCCGCACATGCATCTTCGTGGAAAAGACATGAAGTACGATGTGATTTATCCGGACGGGCGACAGGAGACGTTGCTCTGGGTGCCGAATTTCAGCTTCAACTGGCAGACGATGTATTATTTGAAGAAGCCGGTGGCGTTGCCAAAAGGAACCAAGCTGATCGTGACCGCGCACTTCGACAACTCGGAGAAGAACAAGTACAACCCCGATCCGAAGAAAACGATTCGTTGGGGTGATCCGACTTACGAAGAGATGATGATCGGGTGGATGGAATATTACGTGGACCGGCCGACGACCGGGGATAGGCCGGACGCTGCGAGGGCGACGGCTTCGCGTAGATAGTCGTTGGCCCAACGCGGACGCGAACACGGAATGGGGTTCAGAACGCTGCCGGCCGTTTGAGGCTGATGCAGGAGGGAAAATGAAACGAGCGATATTGATTACTGTAGCGATAGGGTGCCTGGCGGCGCTCTGTTTTGTTGTTTCACCGGCGACTCGCGCGAGCGGACCGGTCAAAAGCGCCAGCGGCCCGGGTAAAAAGGAAGTGACCTTCAACAAGGACGTAGCGCCGATCCTGTATAGCAATTGCGCCGAGTGTCATAAGCCTAACGACATCGCGCCGATGTCGCTCCTCAGCTACAAGGAGGTGAGACCGTGGGCGCGCTCCATTAGGGAGAAGGTGATCAACCGCGAGATGCCTCCTTGGAGCCCCGATCCAGCTTACGGCCAATTCACCAACGATCACCGGCTCGCGCAACAGGACGTCGACACGATAGCCGCGTGGGTTGATCAAGGTGCGAAGGAAGGAAATCCGAAGGACCTCCCGAAAATGCCCGAGTTCGTAAGCGGCGGGTGGGAGATCGGCAAGCCCGATGTCGTGCTTCAAATGGCCGAAGAGCATGTCGTCAAGCCGGACGACCCCGACAACTACATCAACTTTTTTATCCCGACGAATTTCAAGGAAGACGTTTGGGTGCAGGCTGCCGAAATCCATCCAAGCAACCGCCGCGTCGTCCATCACGTCATCGCGTTTATTCAGACTCCGCAGATGATGGCAAAGCGCGTTGAAGACTCGAAGGCCAAAGGTGAGAAGCTTGGCAAACGGGCCGCAGGCGGTTCGGGTCTGTTTTATCTTGACGGCAATCTCCGGCGCGTGAAGATGGACGCGCCGATTGTGGACAACGCTTGCGATCAGAAAGTAGCGGCTGGCGGTCGTCAGCCAGGTGGCAACAACGAAGGCGAGAACGAAGGGATGTTGCTTGCGGGATTCGCGCCCGGGACGGGCAACACCGTTTATCCTCCGGGAACGGCAAAGAGACTTCCGGCCGGTTCGACGCTGATGTTCCAAATGCACTACTCGGCATTCAGAGGGTCGCTTAAAGAGGCCGTGACTGATCGCACAAGCATCGGGCTGATCTTCGCGAAGCAACCTCCTGACAAGATGGTCATCACCAGCGCCGCGGCAAACATCCTGTTCAAGATTCCGGCCGGTGATGCCAACCACGAAGTCGTCGCGTGCCAGACTGTGCCGCGCGATATTCAAGTCATCAACTACATGCCTCACATGCACCTTCGCGGGAAGGATATGAAGTACGAAGCAATCTATCCCGACGGAAGACGCGAAACCCTATTGTGGGTGCCGAAGTTCAGCTTCAACTGGCAAAGCGTCTACTGGCTGAAGCAACCGCTGAACATCCCGAAGGGCACGAAGTTGATCGTGACTGCGCACTTCGACAACTCAACGAAGAACAAGTACAACCCGGATCCGACGAAGGACGTCCGTTGGGGTGATCCGACTTACGATGAGATGATGATTGGCTGGATGGACATCACCATCGACAATCCGATGAAGACGCCGAAGCCCGATGCGGCGAGAGCCACGGGACAGAAGTAGCTTTATCGAAACATACCCACAGACGTTGCGCCGTTGCGCCGGTCACAACAACCGTGATCGGCGCATTTGCTTTTTGCTGATCCGTATTCCCGAGCCTCCCAACACAATCTCGAATACGTGAACTACCAAGGCCCGAACTCAAGAGTATCGGAATCCAAGAAGGGAGAGAGATGCTTTGGAATTGACTGGCATCGGGTTCAAACTGAAATCAACTCGAAAGATGGTGAATCGTCCTCACGGCCACTGGGGACAAAGACGCAGAGCACCGCTATTTGAACAACGTCCATGTTTTTGGCGTTAATTGCGCGGCGCCCAATCATCAAGACGACAAAGCTTTATCAAGGTGAGTTATTTGCTGCGATTCTGATCGAGCTATTTCGCTTCGTGCACTTCACCGGTAGGGCCAAACACATACTGGCTCTCATCCGCATCCCACGGCCGACTGACTGTAAGCACATCGATGAATCTGCCTAAACGCTTCTTCAAGTCCGCTGCCTTTTCCGGCATCTGATCGTAGAGGTTTCGAATTTCCTGAGGATCGTTTTTGAGATCGTACAGTTCGAAATTGTAATAGTCGCGGTTGTAGATCAGCTTGAAGCCGTCTTGCGTGATGATCATGTATTTCTTCAGTTCCGGGTCTACATTTTGATCGGGCCGAACGAAAGGAGAGACTTCCTGGGTAGTTTGTTCCGCGTAGATCGGCGGATGTGTAAAAGGCTGGCCGCGCATTAGCGGAACCAGGCTCACTCCGGCACATTCCTTCGGATAGTCGAGACCCACCGCATTCAAGATCGTTGGCCCAAGATCGACCGTGCTGACGTAGTCGCTGATCGATCTAGGCGGCGCGCCGGGAAAATGAATAATCAATGGCACGTGCGTTTGTTCGTTGTAGAGTTGCGATGAGTGCTTATAAACGCCGCGCTCGCCAAGCGATTCTCCGTGGTCGGCCATTATGACGATCATCGTCTCGTCGAGTCTTCCGGATTTCTCAAGCGCGTCAATCAACCTGCCCAGGTGAAAGTCCAGGTAAGAAATCTCGCCATCATAGAGATCTGTGATCGAGTTTCCGTAATAGAAATTGTCGTGCGGCCTGTAAGGTCTGTGAGTGTCGGTCGAGTAAAGATACGCGCAAAAGGGCCGATCCTTCTCGATGCTCCCCAACGCCTCAATTGCCGAATCGATTGACGCTTCAAAAGTGCCGGCGTTGGGGCTATGGACGATCTTCATTCCTTTCACGTGCCGACTCAGAGTTGCAATGCGGCGCGGGAACAGAAGCGCGTCATAACCGCTGCGCGCCATGATCTCAGGCCACGCTTCGAGGTGCGCGTCCCAGTAGTTGCCTTGTGTAAACTTGGGCAGCGCCTCGAAGGTGTTCGGCGCCGGCGTGTAAGCGTTCTCGAACAAGCAGGAGTTAGCCGCCAGCCTGTCCAGATTTGGGCTCGTTTTTCGGTGATATCCGTAAGCGCTCAAGTGGTCCGCTCTGAGCGCGTCGACAAAAACATGAATCACGTTGAGCCGTTTAACCGTCAGGTCAGGCGGTTGGTGAAGATCAACATGCTCTCGTTTCCAATCCTCGATGTCTTGCGCGTTCAGCGCGCCGCCGATGCAATTGTGGTCGACGCCGTCACCGACAATCTCAGCGTGACCCGGGTTGATGTCAGCGCGGCGATCATCCCAGTCGCCGCCGCCAAGAAATCCAGAGTAGCCATCGCGGTCGAAGTCCAGCACCCATTGCGCGAGCTTGAAGTACTGCTTGGCTTGCGTCGTGCGATAAAAGATCTGCGTCTTCAAATTCTGGTTCTTGTCAAAGCAGACGAAGGTGAAAGCGACTGCGGCGATCAGTAGAACTGCGGCGGCGAGTGAGGTCATCTTTCTGAGCGGTGATCCGAGAGCAAGGCCCCGCCGCCCGAAGACCATCCCAATCAACGACATTCCAAGAGCGGTGTTGAACAGGAATAACGAGCGGTGTACCGAAGTGCTATATAGCTGTGGTTCAAACCGAGAGTCCACGTAATACGCGCAAGCTATCAGGCTAATGAGAACCAAGATCCAAAGCCCTCGCATAAACGTGCTTGAGTATCTCAGCGCTCGCGTCATCGCCCACAACAACGCGCAGCCGGCGACTACAGCAAAGAGTATCAAGTAGGAAATTGATCTCTCGTGATTCAGGAGCGGCACGGTCAGAGATTCAAACTTCTCTGCTTCTCTAATGATCTCGAACACGTAACCATGAAACTGTGGCTGCTGATTTAGAAGAAAAGACGCGATAGCGCAGACACCGGCTCCGGCTACAAGTCTGTGGAACGGCCCGGCGGGTTTCCCTCTTGCGACCACAGTCTGTATCACCCGCTTCAAAAGCGAAGCTGCGTGGACAAACAAACCGACGGACAGCCCTATAAACAATCCCCCGATCGCGTTCAGGCTGAAATATGAACAGAAGATTACTCGTTCGATCGCAGACTGAAACACCGGCGTGAGCCGGAAGTTCACGTCCGCCAGTTCAACGAGGCCGAGAAGGAGCGAAGCTGCCGCACCCGCTAGCGCGTAGCCGCACAACGAAGCAAACAGCGTCGTTTGACCTTCAGCGTAGTGGGCATTCTGCGCGGAGTTCCCGGCCGAAACAGCCGAAGATGTTGGGGTCGACAATCTGGAAAGCCTCTTGAATAGAATCGGACTTTTATCGTAATGAGCAAGTTCTCAAAGTGTCAATGCGCTAATTGGAGAATTCCATACGGGCCTACTATACTCAAGCGTCGATTCGGAGTCTGAACAAAATGGCAAGCGTGAGATTGGAAGAAGAGCGCCCCGATGTTCTCAACACTCGCGCATCTGGGCCGAAAGAAATCTTGCCGATACTATTGACGCTCGTTGGCGGGCTTGTCTGTTACGGTCTCTTCGTTAATCGAGGGCTTGGGCTTTCGGTGATCGGCTACAGCATCGCGCCGGCCGAGCGTGTGATGCAGGGCGAAGTTCCGTATCGCGACTTCCTGTTCAATTACACTCCGGGGATCTTGTGGGTGAATGCGCTGTTGATGAAAGCGTTTGGCGCAACGCTAATGGTCACCCGTATCGGCCTCTTCGTATTCAAGCTCACTACTCTCTTAGCCCTGTACTATGTGGGCCGAAGGCTGACGAATAGATGGGCGGCGCTCGTGCCTGTTGCTCTTACGTTGGCGTGGCCGGGTCATCAACAGATTTTCAACGTCTACCCGGACCAGTATCTCGTGCTGTTTGCATTGGCCGGTCTGCTCTGTATGTGGAATTACGATCGGACAAGCGGCGCGGGCTGGCTCGTGCTTTGCGGATTGGCGACGGGCTTGGTCTTCCTGTTCAAGTACAACGTCGGCGTGCTGCTTGTGGCGTCCAGCACGGTCGTCATTCTGATGAGAGAGTTGATGACGACCCGCAGGGTCACCGGCGCGGCGAAAGCGGTCGCGATCTATCTTATTGGTTTCGGCGTTGTCGCCGGGGTGCTGGTTGCGTATCTCACCTACAACCACGCTTTCGGGGCGATGGTCGGGCACTTCCTGCATCACGCGGCTGAATACAGCGAGACACGATCGGTGGGCCTTCCATCGCCGAGGTTACCTCTCCTGTCGGCAGTTATACTGCTTCCGGCAATGGCCATCGGAGTCCTGATACTCGTTGGTGCGGGGCGAGTGTTTGGTTTTTATTGGATTGCAGTGCTGGTTGTTGAATCCCGGTATGTGCTTCAAGCGATCCCGGGAAAAGCATTCAGCGATTCTGTGATCGCATGGGTCGCTTATTTCCCGCCTCTCGTCTTTGTTGTCGCGCTGGCACTCGCGGCCTGGCAGTTGAAGAACAGGCAACGGATCGAAAGCTGGTGGCGCGACTACGGAGCGATCACGATCACCGGATTGTTCGCGCTTGCGGTCTATTTGGAAGTCTTCCCGCGAGCCGATTACTACCATCTGGTTCGCGTGCTTCCGCCGGTTTTCTTGTTCCTGGTTGTCCTGCTGAATCGCAGCCTGCCGTCACTAAGCGAGTTGCTGCGGAGACGAGTGCCCTGGCCAAATTGGAACGCTGTGCTGATTGTTGCGACGCCGATTCTTTGCTTGTTGGTCGCCGGCGTGATGGATACATGGCAACCGCAATTCGATTCGGGATTTCACTTCAGAGACAATCGTGAGCTTGCCATCGAACGCGGGCAAGGAATACTCGTCGAGGAGAAGCAAGCCGAGCTCACTGAAGGGCTAGTGCAACTCATTCAAGACAACAGCTCGCCGGACGACTACATTTTCTCTTTCGCGCAGCGAGGCAGCGGTCTCTATTTTCTTGCCGCGCGGCGAAACCCGACTCGCTTCCTGTGGTGGAGGTCGGTAGGAATCAGCGGCGAAGAAAGGGAAGCGGTGATGACGATGATCAGCAACCGCCGCGCGAAGCTGATCATCGTTCAAGACACCGACGCTAACAAGGAGATTCAGGATTTCATCAGCGCGAACTACGAGCACATCGGAACCGTGACCGACATTGCGGTCTACGGGCTGAGAAAATTTCTGGGAGCGCAGGCATCCCTGCCTGCTTGGGGTTTACGCGAGAAGAGGCAGGCAGGGATGCCTGCGCTCCCAGGGGCGCTCCCAGAGACTGAGTATTAACGATGCAGCGAGTGATAAGCCCACCGTCAATTGAAAACAGCGCGCCAAGACAGACGCTTGTTGAAATTGTAGTCTTCGCTGTTGTGGTGGCGGTGGCGGCGGGAGCTTATGCGCTGCTGTTCAATCGAGCGAATGTCCTCTCACACTCGATAGGCTATAACCTTTACGCGTCGGAACGGGTGCTTGAAGGCGATGTGCCCTATCGTGACTTTCACACGCTTTACCCGCCGGCGATCTTCTATCTGAACGCGGTGCTATTCAAGTGGCTGGGCGTTTCTCTCTACACCGCGCTCTTAGGGGTCTTTGCATTCAAGGTCCTAGCCGTTGCCGTGATTTACCTGAGCGGCCGCCAAGTCATGCCGAGGGCGTGGGCTTTGTTGAGCGCGCTTGGATCACTGCTATGGTTGCGGCCAAACGGTCCCTTTAAGTCAGTTCCGATGCACTACGGAGCGCTGTTCCTCGCGTCTGCCCTGTTTCTGTTGTTGAAGTATGAGAATCGCAAGAAGCTCCTGTTCATCTCTCTGGCTGGAGCATCACTCGGGCTGGTAGCTTTGTTCAAACACAACATCGGCGCTTATGCGCTGCTGGGCTCGCTCGTGTTTCTTGCTGCTCAAGACCGCACGCTGAACTACCGGCTCAGCGGCAACTTGCGAAATTACCGCCGCGTTCTTGTGCTGGTGATCGGCTGCGCCACGACTGTTCTTCCCACGCTGGCTTACATGCAGGTTAGAGGCGCGCTCGGTCCGATGATAAGGACGCTCTTGTTCGGGCCGGGCGAGTTCCTGTTGAACCGGCTGGCGATTCCTCTATCACCGCTTGTGCCGGCGCTGTTGGTTGCCGCGGTCTCGGTATGCAGTTACGCAGCGTATAAGCTTCGAAATCACACCTCATTTGGACTCGCCGTCTGGATTGCCTTGATCGCCGCAATAGGTGTGCTCGTGCTTCGCGGCAATCAAGCGGATGTGAATCAAATCATCTTCTACTTCCCGATGCTTTTGCTGGTCTGCGCGCTGATTGTGATTGTATTCGGCAGAGGCGTCGCGATAGCCGAGCGCCGCGCATTGCTTATCTTGTTCATATTCTCGGCAGCGGCGTTGATGGAGCTGTTCCCGCGCTTTGCCCGCGAGCAGTCGATCGCCGCAATGCCCTTCGTGATGCTCGCTCTTTTCTATTTGCTTTTTATTTTGCGAGCGCGGATCAGAACGCTTACGGGAGGAACTCTGCGGTATCGAGCGGCGCTCGCGGTGCTGCCGATAACGTTCCTGCTTATGGAAGGCCGGGTATTTTTCAACACCTATTTCAACGATAGCCTTCGCTTCAAGGCAAATACTCAGCTCGCTGTCGAGCGAGCTCGAGGTGTTTATTTTCCGGTGGCCACCGCTGCATTGATCGATGAGGTTGTGAGTTATGTTCAGCAGCGCGTGCCGCCCGGCGGATATGCATTCGCTCAATCTGATGCCGGAACGTCATTCCTATTTCTATCAGACCGTAGGAACATCTCCAACGCGCAGTTCTGGATAGGAGTCGGCGTAACTCAAGAGCAACGCGCGGCGACGCTCGAGCGAATTGACAAGACCCAGACTAAACTGATAATCACCAGCGACGATATGCTTGCAGCAGAAAAGTACACACCGATGCGCGAGTACATCGAACGGAATTTCAAGGAGAGCGCGCGATTCGAGGACGTGGTGATTCTGGAAAGATGAGGATGCCGAGGCTGTGCTTTTTATGACCGAGAGAAAAGAAGAATTGTTTGAAGACGAGGTTCGACTCGACAGTTTTTTTAGATGGGTCTGGCGCGGCAAATGGCTGATCATCTTTCTGGTTATCGTCGCGAGCGGCGCGGCGGCGCTGATGGGATTGCGGCAGACGGACCTCTATACAGCCACGGCGCTTGTCGAGGTCGGGCGCGTCTGGAGCAAGCCGCTCAGAGATATTTACATTACCGTCGAGATCGCAAACAGTTCGGGGTTTATCGAGGATGTTGCGGCGAAGGCCGGAGTGAAACCGGGGCAACTCGGGCGAAGCGTCCAGGTGGCCGCAGTCGAATCGGGTGTGCCGCACTCGCTGTATCCGATTTTGATTCGCGTCACCGGGAAGACGGAGAGCGCCGATGAAGCGGTCAAGTTTGCGCAGGCGGTCGCCGACGAAATAGTCGCGAGGCACGAGAAATTGTTTGATGAAGCAATCGCGCCCCATCTCGAGCGCCAGCATCAGCTCGAGCAGCGGCTGAAAGAACTTGGATCGTCGCCTTCCGATCGCGATTTTGCGATCAAGCTTGAAGCCGAGCTCTACGACGCAAAGGCGAACAACATCTCGCCTGTTTCGACCGCGAAGACCCATTTGGTCGAAAAGATAACGGCGAGCCGGGCGGCGCGTCCCGGCATCTGGCGAGGCGTAGCGACTGCGGGCTTGATAGCTGCTGTAGTCGGAGTTGTTGTAGCGTGCCTGGTCGGCTACTTCAGGCCCGCGCGGTCAGTGTGACATGTCTTTGTGACATGTAAGGGCGTTCCTCGTGGACGCCTCCTGGTTGTAAGGAGTGATCCGTGAAGCTTAAGAGGGGCGGCCCGCAGAGGGACGCGCATACAACTAGTCTATGAAGACTCTGGTTAGAGAACTCCTATTTCCACTGATCGCAGTGGTCGCCGCGTTCCTGGTTGGTGGCATCATCGTGTGGATGGTCGGCGACAGTCCGCTGCTGGTTTATGAGCTGTTCTTCACCAGCGCATTCGGCTCAGTTGATGGCATAGGCTACACGCTGTTCTACGCGACGCCGTTGATCTTCACCGGCCTTGCAGTAGCGGTGGCGTTCAAGTGCGGCTTGCTGAACATCGGCGCGGAAGGACAATTGATCGTGGCGGCTTTTGCAGCGGCCTGGGTAGGGCTCGTGCTTCCGGGTTGGCCGGCTCTGGTGGTGACCCTGCTCGCGATGCTCGCGGCGGTAGTGGCCGGCGGAGTGTGGTCTGGCATACCGGGTGTGCTCAAGGCGAAGTTCGGCGCTCACGAAGTAATCACCACGATCATGATGAACTTCATCGCGGCCGGCCTGGTCAGCTATCTGACTCAGTATCATTATCGCAAACAGGGCGACCCGATACTCGAGACGTTGCCGATAGCGGAGAAGATAAATGGCGCGGTTGTCGGACCGCACATACCGCGAATGAGCGCGATGCTGGCTCCTTTTGGAATAAGCTTTCCGGATCGATTGCCGTTGAACATGGCTTTCCTGCTCGCGCTGGCGGCCTGCGCCATCGTTTACGTTTTCCTATGGAAGACGAGATGGGGCTACGAGCTGCGCGCAGTTGGCATTAACGCATCGGCGGCGGAGTACGGCGGCATCTCGATTGCGCGCAACATCGTGATGGCGATGTTCATCTCGGGCATGCTCGCGGGAATGGTTGGGATCAACGACGTGCTGGGTTATCGCTACCGGTACTATCACAACTTCTCGGCGAACTACGGCTTCACTGGAATCGCCGTAGCGTTGCTTGGGCGGAATCATCCGGCAGGCGTGCTGCTGGCTGCGATTCTGTTTGGAGCGCTGATAAGGTCGGGGTTGTTCATAGACATCTTCACCGACAACGTGTCGAAGGATTGGGTAGTGATCCTGCAAGCGATCATCATTTTGTTTGTCGCTTGCGAAGCGGTCTTTCGAGGCGGCGCGAAGAGATTCATCCGAGGAACGGTTTAGCCTTTGCGTCTTTGCGGACCTTGGCGTCTTTGCGCGAAACATCGGCTTGGAATCCCAAGAACTGGTTTCGCGCAAAGACGCAAAGCCCCGCTAAGACGCAAACTCGAACTTAATGCTTAAAACCATCATCAACCTATCACTCCTCGCTTCGATGGTCAGGTACGCGACGCCGCTGACGCTCGCGTCTCTCGGCGGTATGTTCTCGGAGCGCGGAGGAGTGATCAACATCGCGCTTGAAGGCATAATGCTAGCGGGCGCGTTTACTGCTGCGGCAGTCACGGTCAAGGTAGGCAATCCGTGGATAGGGCTGATGGCTGCGGCTACGGCCGGTTTGTTGGTCGCGCTCATTCACGCCCTGGCTTCGATCCAGTTCAAAGCCGACCAGGTAGTCGTCGGCACCGCGATCAACATCTTGTTCCTGGGAGTGCCGCCGCTTGTGTCGGGCGCGATGTTCGACTCGACCGGCTCGACTCCTCAGCTTCCTCGTGATCAGACTCTTCCTGAATGGCACATACCTCTGATCGATCACGTGCCGGTTCTGAAACAATTGCTGTCGGGCCACACGCCCATTTCCTATCTCGCGTTCGCCCTGGTACCGGTAAGTTACTATGTACTCTTTCGCACGCGATTCGGATTGCGATTGCGCGCGGTGGGCGAGAACCCCGAAGCCGCCGACACCGCGGGCGTGAGCGTGTACCGCATACGTTATGCGGGCGTGTTGTTGAGCGGAGTGCTTGCCGGCATCGGCGGGGCTTATCTTTCAATCGCGCAGAACTCTTTGTTCACTCGCAATATGACTGGAGGCCGTGGCTTCATCGCGCTGGCCGCTTTGATATTCGGCAAATGGCACCCGATCGGCGCGTTTCTCGCGTGCCTGCTGTTCGGTTTAGCAGAAGGTGTTTCGGATCAGATGCAAGGCGTCGTGCCGATTCCAGTACAGTTCATTCAGATAATTCCGTACGTGCTCACGATGGTGGTGCTTGCGGGGTTCATCGGCCGAGCAACGCCGCCTCGCGCGATCGGCACGCCTTACATCAAAGAGAAATAGCAGATGCCGATTCCACTCTACGACAAAGCATCCGAAGCAGCGCGTTATGTTCTTGCACAGGCTCAAGGGCGCGTGCCTCGGGCGGCGGTCGTGCTTGGGTCGGGGCTCGGCAGCGTGGCCGATGCGATCAATGATGCGGTGGAGATTCCTTACAACGAGATTCCTCACTTTGTCACATCAACTGTTCAAGGGCACGACGGCAAGCTGATTATCGGCTCGTGCGACGGCGTGGATGTCGTACTGATGAAGGGCCGAGTTCACTTCTACGAAGGGTACTCGATGGAAGAGGTGACTCTGCCGGTGCGAGTCTTCAGTTTGATGGGAATCCAAACTCTAGTGCTGACTAACGCGGCGGGCGGCACAGCGCTTCACCTAAAGCCGGGCTCGCTTATGGCGATAACCGATCACATCAATATGATGGGCGAGAATCCGTTGCAAGGTCCAAACGACGAACGCTTCGGTCCGCGTTTTCCGGATTTGACCGCGGTTTATACTCGTGCTTATGTCGAGGCTGCTCACGAAGTCGCTCGCGAGATCGGAGTCGTTTTGTCTGAAGGCGTGTACATGGCCTTGCGCGGACCGTCTTACGAGACGCCTGCCGAAATCCGAATGATGCGCAAGCTGGGCGCCGACGCGGTTGGCATGTCCACTGTGCCCGAGGCGATCGTGGCTCGACACTGCGGTATGAGCGTATTCGCGATTTCGTGCATAACCAACGTTGCAGCGGGGCTGACTGCATCCGAGATAAGTCACAACGAAGTTATGGAAGTCGGCGAGCGCGCGGGTAAGCAGCTAGCAGAGTTGATCGTCCGATTGATCTCCCGACTGGTCAGTGCAAACTCATAGGTCCGATATGTCCTATATGCCCTATATTTCTCCCTGATGGTACAATATCCACGCTATGATAATGGGTATCAGCGGCGGGACGGGCTCGGGTAAGACCACGGTCGCGCAGAAGATCATCTCGTCCGTCGGCCGCGACAACGTGGTTTACCTCCAACAGGATTCCTACTATCGCAACCTTGGCGACATGCCGCTTGATTTGAAACACCGCGTTAACTTCGATCATCCCGATGCGTTCGACACCGATTTGCTGATCAACCACCTTGAAGCCTTGCGCGCGAGTGAAGCCATCGAACAGCCGATCTACGATTACCCCACGCACTCGCGCAAGGCTGAGACCTTTCACGTAGAGCCAAGACCGGTGATCATAGTTGAGGGCATCCTGGTTTTCGTGAACTCGCAGATGCGCGGTCTGATGGATCTGAAGATATTCATCGACACCGATGCCGACATTCGTTTCATCCGGCGTCTGGATCGAGATGTTCATGAACGCGGGCGCACTCTCGAATCAGTCATCACGCAATATACGGCCACCGTGCGGCCGATGCATCTTCAGTTCGTAGAGCCGTCGAAGCGCTACGCAGACATTATTATTCCCGAGGGTGGATTCAACGACGCCGGCATCGATTTGATAACAGGAAAAGTTCAGTCATTCCTCGCGCGATTAGTCGAACAGGACGGGATGCTCGTTGGCCCGAATGCCGGCGAAGGCGAGCGCACCGAGCTTCCGAGTTGAAGAAACTGGAAGGGAAGCAGTTGAAATGATCAGTGTTGATGAATTGATAGATTTGGCAAAGAGCGCCCGCCACTGGGCTCACGCGCCTTATTCGAACTTCAGCGTAGGCGCGGCGCTGCTCAGCTCGGACGGCCGCGTGTTCACCGGATGCAACGTCGAGAACTCGACTTATGGTTTGAGCATGTGCGCCGAGCGAGTCGCTATCTTCAAAGCGATAAGCGAAGGCGCCACCGAGATCGCCAAAGTCGTCGTCGTCACCGATCATGAAAACATCGCTCCTCCGTGCGGATGCTGCCGGCAGATGATCTGGGAGTTTGCGTCGGATAAAACTGAAGTTGTCTTAGCGAATCTTTCAGGAGACGTTCGCACATATCGAATAATCGAGCTTCTGCCGGAAGCCTTCGATGAGCGGTATCTCGAAGGTGTGAGCTAGCTTGTCAACGTAACATAGGTCGTTCCTCAGGCCAGATTTAACCAGTACAATTCGGTTCAATACAGATGCCAGCGGAGAGATCGCTTTGAAAAAGACCATCCTCGTCGCCTCTTTGATCCTTTCACTAGTCTTCACCTGGCTCCCAGCCATCGCGAACGCAGCCGAGCGAGTCGACATCATCATACGTGGTGGGACCGTTGTCACGATGGACGGCACTTCGCGTGTGATCGAGAACGGCGCGGTTGCTGTTAAGGGCGAACGCATAATCGCAGTCGGCACTACGTCCGACATCGCTGCGAAGTACACTGCCGCTCGCACGATCGACGCTGCCGGCAAAGTCGTGATGCCTGGGCTGATCAACACGCACACTCATGTGCCGATGGTTTTGTTCCGAGGGATCGCCGATGATCTGGTGCTGATGGAATGGCTGCAGAAGTACATCTTTCCCGCCGAAGCGAAGAACGTCGATGAGCAGTTCGTTCGCTGGGGAACACGGCTTGGCTGTCTCGAGATGATTCAAGGCGGGACGACGACGTTCGTCGATATGTACTACTTCGAAGACGCGATCGCCGACGAGACTGCGCGCGCCGGCATGCGAGCCGTGCTCGGCGAAACGGTTCTGGATTTTCCTGCGCCTGATAATAAGACCTGGGATGCAGCGATGGCTTACGCCGAAACGTTCGCCGCGAAATGGAAGGGTAACGCGCTTATCACTCCGGCCATCGCGCCTCACGCACCGTACACCGTTTCCACCGATCACCTGAAACAGACACATTCGTTTTCTCAGCGGCTTGGAGTGCCCCTCGTAACTCACATCGCCGAAGACCAGGCCGAGGTCAAAACGATTCAAGAGCGTTACGGCGCGAGTTCGGTTGCTTATCTCGATCGCATAGGATTGCTGGACGAACGGGTGATTGCAGCTCATATGGTTTGGCCGACCAGCGACGACATCATCACGCTGGCCAAAAGGTCGGTCGGAGTCGCGCACTGTCCGCAGTCGAACATGAAACTGGCTGCAGGAGCCGCTCCTGTGCCACAGATGCTGAAAGCGGGAGTTGCAGTCGGACTCGGGACGGATGGCGCGGCTTCGAACAACGATTTGAATTTGTGGGAAGAGATGGACACGGCGGCCAAGCTCCACAAGTTTACTTCGAAAGACCCGACAGTGCTCAACGCTCGCGAGGCGCTCGAGATGGCGACGATTCGCGGCGCGCGTGCGATTCATCAGGACAAAGATATTGGATCGCTTGAAGGAGGCAAACGCGCTGACTTGATAATCGTTGGAATGGACAGCGCTCACCAGACGCCGGTTTACAACATCTACTCGGAGCTTGTATACGCAACGAAGGCTTCAGACGTTGAGACGGTAATGATCAACGGCAGGATCGTAATGCAGAATCGCCGGGTGTTGACCATCGACGAGCGTTCGGTGCGCGTGAAGGCTAATGAATATCGCGACCGTATTCGAAAGAGCATCGCGGCCCAGTAGCATTTACACTCTAGTGAAATCAAAGTCCCCGCGGTTTATAATGCGGTATCAGACAGAATGAGTTTATTGCTATGCGGTATCCA
>JADGNW010000218.1 GCA_017883315.1 Blastocatellia bacterium
CGCTTAGAGCGCGTTGGGCGCAAATTGAAAACGATTACACGGAATTCTTCAGCGGGCTTACTGAGGTGTCGCTCGAAAAAGTGATCGCTTATACGAATACGAAAGGCGAGCGATGGCAGTATCCGCTTGGCCGTATGATTCAGCATCTCATGAATCACTCTACGTACCATCGCGGACAAGTGACGACGATGCTTCGACAGCTCGGCGCGGAAGTGACGCCTGTGGATCTGCTTGTGTTTATGGATGTCGCAAAACGGTAGAGAGGATCGTATCGAATGCAATTGGCTCGCGTGCTGGGAACGGTTGTTGCGACGGTTAAGACCGATTCGCTCGAGGGGCGAAAGCTCCTTGTGATCCAGCCGCTCGACGGCGCTCTGAACAACAATGGTCAGCCGATGGTTGCGATCGATTCGGTTGGCGCCGGCAAAGGTGAGGTCGTCTTTTGGTGTCGCGGACGTGAAGCTTCCTTTCCGTTTCTGCCCGCCGACGTACCGTCCGATTGCACCATAGTTGGAATCGTGGATTCGGTGTTTCTCGAGAAACAGGGAACGATGAAAGATCAATAATGAACGCCAGGTGACTGGTCTCATTGCGCTTTCATCGTTCATAGTTCAGCATCTACTTATGATTCTCGCGCGAGTAATCGGCAACGTAGTAGCCACACAGAAAGATCCGCGATACGAAGGTGCGCGAATAATGGTCGTGCGTCCCATCAATCCTGACGGCTCGGACGGAGGCGATGATCTGCTCGCTCTCGACGCCGTCGATGCTGGAATCGGCGACACGGTCGTAGTCGTTCGTGAAGGCTGGTCGGCTTCCACGACGGCGACCGGTACTCCGGGAGCGGCAATCGATTCGGCCATCATCGGAGTTGTCGACACAGTAGAGCACGAGGCCTGAAGCGCGTCCTGTGATCAGTTGGAGCACAAACAAAATGGATCCACGGGATCGAGAAAGAGTAAGCCGCGTTCTCGAAGCCGCGCTCGCGAGCCTCAAGGAAGACGCACACGGCGATGGGCGACTGCCGAACTTGATTGAAGTGACCGGCGTCAGGCCGCCGTCAAGCGACGCTCATATATCGGGCACCCCGGTTGTGATACTCATTCATCCAAATTCCAACGAGCGTGAAGTCATTCCAAACGCGCCGGCGACTCAAGTGGAGACACCAAACTCCTGCGGTTGCAGTCACGGCGGATCTCAACCACATCCCGGGTTCGAACGCTTTCCGTTAAGCGAATCTGACTCTCGCGATTCCTCTAAAATGTGTTTTATTGAACCCGACCGGGTTTGCGTCGGTTCGGGTGCGTGCGAAACGCTCGGCTATTAGTATCCTTGTAGGGGCGGCTCTACGTGGCCACCCCTCTTCGCGGGCCAGCTACGTATGGCCAAAGACGGGTGGCCACGTAGAGCCGCCCCTACAGGCCTATTGCTGGCGCGAAAGCGCGCTGACAATTCGAGCGAGTCCTTCAACCACCGACAGGCCAGAGCGATCTTCACGATGGAACACCGCGTTGCGGACTTCGTCGCCGCTCCTGTATCTGATCGTGAGAATGTAGTCGTGGACTTTGATGTCGGGACTTCGCTTAGCAGGGAAGAGAAGCGCCAGCGGCCCGAGCGTTAGCCACGTCCACGTGGGTCGCCGCCCTCGCTTACCCTGAGTCATCGTGCTGGCATCGACGACGCTGGCTCCAAGAATCGAGCCGGCAGGGATCTTGAGCGATCTGCTGCCTGGAATCAACTCGGCTACTTCGATCCCTTCGACGCTGATGATCAAGCGCACCGGCCCGGCGTCTTCGAAGCGATCGATCCCGTCGAGGTATCCAATCTCTACTCTGGTAGTGTCCACGCGGCCAGTCTGGACTGCGCTGTCAAGCGGCACTCCGCACCAGATGCACTTCTTAGCCGTCGCGCCATTGGCTCGCTTGCAGTCCTGGCAGTAGATGGGAGTCATAGCTCAGTAGGCAGAAGGCGGAAAGCAGAAGGCGGTGGGCAGAAGGCAGTAGGCAGAAGGCAGGCCAATCGGCGATGAGTTAGACAGATCACTCCAAGGCTTGTTCCTCACACTTCCTCCTGCCTACTGCCTTCTGCCTTCTGCTTTCTGCACGTTTCCTTTGTAGCCCGGCCCCCTAAGCGGCCGGCCAGGCAGTGCCGCTGTTTGCTTGCCTTCGAAGACAACCGGCTCACCATTGACCAGGACAAAGCGCATCCCAACCGACAAGCGGTTAGGATCTTCGAAGGTCGCCACGTCGTGAATCTGCTGCGGATCAAAGACGACCACATCCGCAAAGAACCCCGGCTTAATGATTCCTCGATCAAGCAGGTGAACTCGATTTGCCGCCAGCGAAGTCATCTTTCGTATCGCCTCTTCAAGCGTGAGCACGTGTTCATCGCGCACATAGCGGCCGAGTATTCGCGGGAACGAGCCGTAGCCTCGCGGATGAGCATTGCCTTCAGCCAGCGGTCCCGTCAGAGCGACTTCTCCATGATCGATTCCCACGCTCACCCACGGTTGCTTGAGCGCAAGCTTCACGTCGTCTTCGCTCATCAGAAAAATAATCATGCTGGTCTGAGCGTTGTCGGCGATCAACAAATCAAATAGCGCGTCAAGCTCGTCGGGCTGGCCTTCGCGGGGGCCCATCATCCGAGCGACTTCGTTGATGCGCTTGCCTTCGTACTTTGCAAGGTCTCGGTTCAACACGCTGGCAATCAGGATGCCTTCGCCACCGCCCGCGCCCAAATAGAAGTTCTCCCACTTGTCGGAAGGCGCGCGCATTTCTTGTTTCAACTTCTCACGTGTCGCCGGGTCCTTCAGTCTCGCGACGAATTTCGCAGTGCCTCCTTCGTGAGCCCACGGCGGCACGCTTGCTCCAAGCGATGTAGCCCCGGCTACATAAGGATACTGATCGGCGGTGATGTCGAGTCCGTTCAACCTGGCGTCCTCAATCTTCGCGATCACATCGCGCATCTTGCCCCAATTCGGTTTGCCCGCCATCTTCAAGTGGAAGATCTCGACCGGGATGTTCGCCTCTCTTCCTATGCGAATCGCTTCGTCGATCGCCGGCATGATCGAGTTGCTCTCATTCCGCATGTGCGTCGCGTACACGCCGCCGTAGCGCGCGGCTACCTTAGCCAACTCGATCAGCTCTTCAGTCTTCGCGTAGAACGCGGGCGCGTAAACGAGCGACGTGCTGACGCCGACGGCTCCGTCTTCCATTGCTTCGGCGACGAGTTTTCGCATCTGGTCAAGCTCGGCACCGGTCGGCGCGCGGTTGTCATCGTGAAGCACATACTGTCTGACTTGCGTCGCTCCAACATAAGTCGCGAGGTTTATCGCCGAGCGGCTGCGTTCAAGTCTCGCGAAGTACTCGCCGAGCGTGCGCCAATCCGCCGTCAGGTTGAAGTGCTTCAGAAATGGCTCGCTCTCTTTAAGGATGTAGTCGTTCAACGGCGCGGCGGATCCGCCCTCACCGGTGACCTCGGTAGTGATGCCCTGAAAGACTTTCGATTCGGCGCGCGGGTCGATCAACAAGCTCTGCTCAGACTGGCCGAGCATGTCGATGAAGCCGGGCGCGACGATGAGCCCGCGTGCGTCGATTTGGCGTTTCGCTCGCGCGGCGCCGATTC
>JADGNW010000030.1 GCA_017883315.1 Blastocatellia bacterium
GATTCCGCGACGCCACTCGGCCATCGGCCAAAGGAAAGATTCAGGAGCTGGTCAAAGAGCTTGATGAGCTGATCTGGAAGGATAAGCTTGGCGGCCTGGTCCCGCAGACGTTTTTTGATTTGCACGCAAGGCGATATGCAGCCGAGCTCATCGACGTCGTTAAGGCGATCGAGCGCAGGCTCGACGACGAGAAGCGCCGAAGGTCCGAGCTTGATTTTGATGATCTGCAAGTTCGCGCTCTCAAGCTGCTTGAAGAGCATCCCGAAGTCTTGCGCCGAACATCCGGGCGGTATCGATTCTTCCTCGTCGATGAGTTTCAAGACACAAACAGTCTTCAGCGTGACTTGATGGCCAGGCTCGCGCTAGGTAGTACAGACTTCAGTCTGTCTGGTGGGGAGTCGGACCGCCTGGGCGACAGGCAGAAGTCTGTGTCGCGCGCGAATCTGTTCATTGTCGGCGATCGCAAGCAATCGATCTACGGGTTCCGAGGCGCCGACGTGGATGTGTTTCGCGAGATGACGGCTCGAATCGAATCTCAGAACGGTCTGCCGGTGACGCTGAATCAAAACTTCCGCAGCCAGCGTCCGCTGATTAGTTGCTTCAACTTTTTGTTCGAGCCTGTGTTTGAGCGCGACGTGATCGCAAGCGCCGCCGGGGAGCTGGAACTGAACGAGCTCGGCTACGTCGACCACGAAGCCAGCCTGGCGGCACGCGAAGACGAAGACACCGCGCCGCTTGTGGAGTTGTTGATCGACGTTAGGAAGAATGACAAACAAGATGAAGGAATGAATCCGCTGGAGAAGCCTCGCGAGCGCGACGCCGAGCAGCTAGCTGAACGAATTGCTTGGATCACCGGCACAGACTCGATCAGTGCGCGCGCCGGGGAGCGCGCGATCGAGTATCGAGACATTGCGCTGCTGTTTCGAGCGATGACTGAGGTGCACATATACGAGGCGGCTTTCAGACGCGCCGGAATTCCTTATGTGACAGTCGACGGCAAGGGGTTCTACGCGCGCGAGGAGATTGCTGACTTCATTCAGGTGCTGCGTTTCCTCGATAACAAAACCGATGAAGTCGCGCTGGCCGCTGTGCTGCGCTCTCCGTTTTGCGGGTTGTCAGACGACTCGCTGCTGGCGCTTCGTTGCCCGGCTCCACAAGCCAGCATCGAGGTTCCGATGACGGCTTCAGGCGGAACGCATGAGCCCCGGTGGAGAAGCGGCGTTCGACCTTTGCTAGATGCGCTTCGCGCACACGAGCTGATCGATTCCATCGATCAAGCCGAAAGGCCGGCGCTTGATCGTGCCCGCGAGTTGTTGGCCGAGTTGATCCGGCGAGCAACGCGATCGCGAGTGTCCGAGCTTCTGAGATTTGCAGCCGAGGCTTCAGAGTATCGAATCGTCGCGGCGGCAAACTTCGACGGCGGGCAGCGTCTGGCTAACATCGAGAAGCTCTTCACGCTGGCGGAGCGGTTCGAAGGCTCGGGCGCTTATATGATTCGCGATTTCGTGCGTTTCGTCCGCGATTTCGAGGAAGCCGGCGGGCGCGAAAGCGAAGGCCAGATCGACGATTCGGCGGACGCGGTTCGGTTGATGTCGATTCATCAGTCGAAGGGCCTCGAGTTTCCGGTAGTGATCATTCCCGACCTTCATCGTCAGCCCGACAACCGGCGCGAGTGGTGGGCGCTTGACCGGCATCGAGGATTGACACTGAAAGTCCCCGACGGAACAGGCAAGCTCGCCGCGGGTTGCGCGTTCGCGGCGTTCACCGAACGCGCGAAGCTGCGCGAGGAATTCGAAAGCATGCGATTACTGTACGTGGCGGCGACTCGCGCGCAGGACCGGTTGATACTGTCGGGCGCTGTGAAAGACCTCGCGAGCATTCGAAGCTCGTGGCTAGCGTGGATTTGCAAAGCGCTTACGGTCGGCAAGGATTCGGTGAGCAGCATGCTCGATCCGGTTGAAGGCGTCTCCGTGCGATTGACTTTGAATCTGCTCGACACCGCCCGCAAGGTAACCGGTCAAAGCCGCAGCGCGCAAATAGAAGAAGACTTGTTGCCGCCCGGCGACGAGCACTTTCCGCTTCTCGATCCGATCGAGCCGCAGCGAACAAGCAGGCTTCACCGATTCAGCGTGACTCAGCTTTTGAACCATCAGCGCTGCCCTCGCCAATACTATTTCGATCGAGTGCTTCACGCGCCCAGTGAAGAAGAAGTCGCTGTGTGGAACGACGCGGATGCCCCCGAGCCGCCGGCGAATCTTACGGCAACGCTGCGGGGCGCGGTGATACATCGCTTGTGCGAAGAGTTTCGCGAAGGTGATGATCTTCACTCTTGTTTGAAGGAAAGCTTCGACTACGTGCTGCTGCAGAGAGCAGCACAGCTTGGCGACCGAGTTTCCGAGATCGATACCGAGAGAGCCCTTCACGACCTGCTGCCGCTCGCGCAAAACTATCTTGGAAGCACCGTGCGTCAGCGTATTGAAGCCGCTCGAGCTGTCAGTCATCACTCATCACTCATCACTTCCCCATCGGCGTATTGAGCGAGCAGCGGTTTCGCATACGGCGTCCGTTGGGGATTCTCACGGGAACCATCGACAAGCTGATTGTCTGTCCGGTTGCGGACGGCGAAGGCATGAGCGTTGAGATCATCGACTTCAAGACAAATCGATTTCGCGGAAGGAGGCTCACCGATAGCAAAACGCTGAAAGCTGGCGCGCTCAAAGACGGACAACTGTCACTCGATTTCCTGGAACGCGAATCGGGCGAGAGCAATCGCGACCTCCTGATGCAGGCTGAGGTCGAAACGACAGCCGTTGACTACCACGTGCAGATGCAAGCTTATGCTTTGGCCGCGCGTGAGTTGATTCCCGGCATCGCGAATGTGCGAGTGACGCTTCACTTTTTAGATCCGGATGTCGAGGTGAGCTTGCCGGATGTATTGCTCGACCCCGAAGCCTGCGAGAAGGCAATCGATGAAGCGATGCTGAATATCGTATCTTCCTCCTCGCCTGAAGACTTTCCGGCCCATCCCGCCGAGCACTGCCGCGC
>JADGNW010000219.1 GCA_017883315.1 Blastocatellia bacterium
ATGTACTGTCCGAACTGCGGCGACCAAACAACTCAAGGCTTGAAGTACTGCAAGAGGTGCGGAGCGGGATTGAGCGCGTCAACCGCTCCCATCGAGCCGCAGGCTGCCGTCGGTAAGGCAATGGGGCTGATGCTGTTCCTGGTGTCACTCGTAAGCATCGCCGGTTTCATCGCGCTGTTCGCGACGGCGAACAACCTTGGGGACCGCTCGAACTTCGATACTCGAGCGCTGATCGCGATCATGGCTTTCGGCGGCGCGACGGTTGTCGGAGTGGTCGGCCTGTTGGTGTGGCTGCTGTTGCGGTTGACGGCCGGACATCATCAACCGGTTGCTAATCCCGAGAAGCCCGCTAATTTGGCTCCTCGCGAGTACGGCGTTCCGCAGTTACCGGCTCCATCGATCGGAATTCCAAGTGTGACCGAAAACACAACTCGAAACTTCGATCCCAGCGTATATCGGGACAAAGGCGCGCGCGAGTGAATCACGGCGCTTGCAAGTCGGCGAACAGTTCAAGCATCAAGTCGCAGAGCTTCTCAGGTATTAGTCTCGAACAATGCCGAGCGGAGGACATTTGATGAATGTCGTAGAACTCAAGCACGTCACCAAACGGTTCGATCAGTTTGTGGCGGTTAAGGATCTTTCCTTTGAGGTGAGGCAAGGCACGATCTTCGGCTTGCTCGGGCCGAACGGCGCAGGCAAGACCACTTCGATCCGGATGATCGTCAACATATTCGCGCCCGATGAAGGCGACGTCCTGGTGATGAGCAAGCACGTATCCCCCGAGCTCCAGCCGCACATCGGCTACCTTCCCGAAGAACGCGGTCTGTACAAGAAGATGAAGATCGGCGACCAGCTCGTCTTCTTCGCGAATCTCAAAGGGGTGAACTCGACGGAAGCCTCAAGGCGAGTCGACGAATGGCTCAAGCGACTCGAACTCTCCGACTGGAAGAACAAAAAGCCCACCGATCTTTCAAAAGGAATGCAGCAGAAGGTTCAATTCATCGCGAGCGTCATACACGATCCCGATGTGATGATTCTGGATGAGCCGTTCTCCGGACTCGACCCGGTCAGCGTCAACTTGCTCAAGAATGTCATCCTCGACTTGAAGCAGCGCGGCAAGACTATCATCTTCTCAACTCATCAGATGGAACAGGTCGAACAGATCTGCGATGACATCTGCTTGATCAATCACGGGACCCAGGTGCTGAGCGGCGGCCTGAAGGAAGTGAAGCGGCGCTTCGGCAAGAACACCGTGATCATGGACTACGAAGGGCCCGATTCGTTTCTCGGCGACGATCTGGTCAAGCACCACAATCGCTTTCCAAATTACAGCGAGATACTGCTCAACGACGGCGCCGACGCGCAAGAGGTGCTCAAACGGGCGCTGGCAGCCGGCGCGCGGGTGAATCGCTTTGAACTGGTTGAGCCTTCGCTCAACGAAATCTTCATCGAGAGCGTGACCGGAAAGGCTTCCGTGAGCAACGGAGGCGAGAGGTAAGAATGAAGAAAGTACTGATCATCATCAAACGTGAATACCTTGTGCGAGTGCGAACTCGCGCGTTCATGATCGGCACCATCGTAAGCCCTCTCTTCATGCTCGCGTTGATAGCGCTTCCGATCTTTTTTGCTACGCGTGGCGGCGGCGACCGCCGGGTGGCCGTGTTGGATCAAAGCGGCGAGCCGGACCTGTTCGACGCCATCAGGAAGAGCCTGGCGTCGCGTGGCAACCCGGATGAAGAACTCAATCGCCGCGACCCGGGCGTCGGCAGCACTAACTACGCATTGACGCGGAGAGTCGTAGCGCCCGGTGAGGACATGAACGCGCTTCAGACGGAGTACTCTCAGAAAGCCGATAAGGATCCAGACAGCACTTACCTGATTCTGCGGCCCGGCGGATTGGACAAGATCGAACCTGAATACTACGCGAAGAACACAAGCGATTTCTCAATAGGCACGCTCGAGCGAGCCATCAACGACGCGGTGTCGGGCCTCAGGTTGAAGCGCGCCGGGCTCGATCAAGCGACTATCAGCCTCTACACGAAACGGGTTGAGCTGACGCGAAAGAAAGTCACTGCGGGCGGAGGCGTCTCGGAAGGTGGACGCGCCGACTTCGTTGTCGCCTTTGTGATGTTGTTCTTCATCTACATGTCGGTTTTGATCTACGGCCTGTTCGTGATGCGCGGCGTGATTGAAGAGAAACAATCGCGAATCGTCGAGTTGCTGGTCTCTTCAGTCAGGCCGACTCAGATGATGCTGGGCAAGGTGATCGGCATCGGGCTGGTGGGGCTTACTCAAATCGGAGTGTGGGCGGTATCGGCGCTGCTGCTGACAACTGTCGGCGTTTCGACGTTCGAGTCGCGCGGCATGAGAATGCCGAACATTCCGATCAGCTTGTTGGTCTATTTCGTGGTGTTCTTCGTGCTTGGCTACTTCTTGTACGCGACGCTGTATGCGATGGTCGGTTCGACAGTTTCGAGCGAAGAAGAGGCCCAGCAAGCGCAGATACCAGTGACATTGTTGCTGGTGGTTCCGATGGTGATCTTCAACATGATCATCGCCAATCCAACGAGCACGTCGTCAATCGCGCTATCGATGGTGCCGTTCTTCGCGCCGACTTTGATGATGATGCGCATAGCGGTAGTGAATCCGCCGCTGTGGCAGATTCTTTTATCGATGGCGATAATGATCGCGACTATTCTGTTGTGCGTGTGGATCGCGGCGAGGATCTATCGAGTAGGAATCCTCATGTACGGCAAACGCCCAAGCATCACTGAGCTGGGAAGATGGCTGCGTTATTCGTGATTCCTCACCGGCTATAGCCAATATGGACAAAATAGCTAAATCGATTATAATATCGGAAAGCAATGAACGAGGTGCTTCGTGACAAAGTTGACGTTCAGGAATAGCAAGGGCAACCTGGTTGACGTCCCGACCGTGGCCGCCACGAAGGCAAAAAACGCGTTCGGCGCGATTCTGGATAGAGCGACTCACGGCGGCGCAGTCGCTATTACTCGTCACGACACTCCGCGAGCTGTTCTCCTCGACTATGATGAATTCCAGTCGCTGGTGAAAGCGCGTTCCAACGCGCTTGATGAACTTGACGCCGAGTTCGATTCTCTGTTGGTTCGCATGCAGACTCCTAAAGCCAGAAGAGGAATGGACAGCGCATTCCACGCGTCTCCAGCCCAGCTAGGACGCGCGGCAGTCAGGGCTGCTCGAAAGCGTCGCTAAGAGTGCGGTTACAAGTATCACGGCTCACGCGGCGCGCATTCTGAAATGCGCTCTCTCCGCCAATCACGCATTTATGTTCTAGCGGGCGTCAACGGCGCGGGCAAAAGCAGTGTCGGTGGCGCAGCTTTTCGCGAGTCCGGCAGTGACTATTACAACCCGGATGAGGCTACCCGCTCATTGATCGCGGCGAAGCCCCGCCTAACTCAATCCGAAGCAAACAGCGTTGCCTGGCATAAGGGCGTGGCGCTGCTCGAGCGCGCTATCGACGAACGTCTCGACTACGCCTTCGAGACAACGCTCGGAGGCAACACGATCACGCGACTTCTCTCACGTGCAGCTTTGCAAGGGATCGAGATCTATGTCTGGTACGTGGGGCTTTCAAGTCCGCCGCTTCATATCGAACGCGTTCGAGCACGCGTTGCTCGCGGTGGGCACGACGTTCCTGCCGAATTCATCCGCAGGCGTTACGAGCACAGTCGATTGAATCTTATCGAGCTTATGCCGCACATCACGGAGTTGCGCGTCTTCGATAATAGCGCCGACGCAGATCCATCCGCGGGCAAGATACCGTTGCCGGTGCTGGTGTTGGAAGTTGAACACGGTAAGATTCTAAATCGACGCGATCTGTCGCGGACACCTACCTGGGCGAAGCCGATTGTCGCGGCGGCGCTCAAGTTGTACGCGGTGTGAATTGCTCGCGCAAGAACCTGACTTCAGCGTTGAATCAACTAGACAGACCGGCACTGGTTCGAGCTATGCGCCAATGCCTTTAGATAGCCTTCGGTCTCATCCCGGCCCACGGCTTGGCTTTCTCAAGCTGACTCGCAAGTCTCAACAACATTGCGTCGTCACCGAACCTTGCCGAGAACATTACTCCTATCGGCAAGCCTTCTGCCGACCAGTGCAAAGGCACCGACATCGAAGGCTGGCCCGTCACGTTGTAGATCGCCGTATACGGACCGAACTCAGTCACGTCTTTTCCATAAGCCGCGATGCTCGCAGGTGAGAGGCTCAACTCGCCCAACGGCACCGGTGGCTTCGAAAGCGTCGGGCTCAAGATCACATCATACTTCTCCTGAAACTTTGCCATCGCGAGCCCGACTTGATGCATCGTTGCGATCGCTCGCGAATAATCGACTACGTTGACCGCACGCCCCGCTTGAGCGAGAAGCCACGTCACTGGCTCGACATCTTTGTCGGTCACCGGCCGGCCCAACGGCTTAGCTGCGTCGTCCAACGTGCGCGCCAATGAAACTCTCAACACAGTCAAAAACGCGTCGCGCATCCAGGCATCCTCAATAGGCGGCTGAGCTTCTTCGACTCTGTGACCGAGACTCTCGCACAGCTTCGCGGCTTCGATCGCGGCCTTCTTGCACTCGGGATCGAGCGGAGTTCCTCCCGGTGTACCTACTGCAAGCGCGATTCTCAGCTTGCCAGGATCGGCGCCAACTTCTTTCAAGAACGGACGCGCGGGCGGCGGGGAAAAATAAGGCGAGCCCAACTCGATGCCCGCTGAAACATCCAACAACGCCGCGCTATCTCGAACCGAGATGGTCAGCGCGTGATGATGAGAGCAACCGTTCCAGCTTTCGAATTGAGTTGGACCCATCGGCACTCGACCGCGCGTGGGCTTCAAGCCGAACAATCCGCAGCACGAAGCAGGAATTCGAATCGAGCCTCCGCCGTCGCTGCCGTGCGCCATCGGAACTACGCGGCTCGCAACCAGTGCGCTCGATCCTCCCGACGAGCCGCCGCTGGTGCGTTCGAGATTCCATGGATTGCGAGTCTTGCCGAACAGCACTGACTCAGTTGTCGTGGTAAGACCAAACTCGGGCGAAGTTGTCTTCGCGAATATCACAAGCCCGGCCTGCTTGTAGCGAGTAACCAGCGTGCTATCGAAATCCGGAGTGTTGTCCTTGAACACACGGCTGCCATATGAGGTGATCGTTCCAGCGAGCTGCTGCCCCAGATCCTTGAGCACAAACGGAACACCTCTAAAGGGACCGGCCGGCAGACCCTCTTTGATCTGCGCCTCGGCTTTATCGAAGAACACGTGCGCCACTGCATTGATTTTTGGGTTGATCGCGTCGAGTCTTTGCCTGACCGCATTGAGCAACTCGAGCGGCGTGACCTGGCGTTTCGCGACAAGCGTCGCCAGTCCGAGTCCGTCGTGCTGATCGTATTCGACTGCGAGCCCCGACAATCTCGCTGACTCATCGCGAGCGTTATCGGCTGCATGAATCGAGGGTTGATCGATTGTATTCACAATTGCTCCCACTGTAGCCGCGGCGCCCAGCTCGAGTAACTCCCGCCGGTTGATTTGTTTGTTGCTATTCATGATGCCCTGTCTCCTCAGCAGACCAACTCAACAAACCGGGCATGAGTTTAAGCCGGTCTTTCGAGACCAGCAACTCGCGCTCGGTCATTCTCAGCGAGCGAGGGTCTCAAGCGACTGTGTGTCATCCACCTGATCTGTACTGCACTCTTTGTCCACGAAGCATGTATCGGCGCCTGGGGCGACGCTCCGCATTCGATCAGTCAGCCGCTCCTGAAAATGCAGCCTCGAGCGCCGCAGATGTTGATCGTCTCGTAATAAAAAGCATTTTGGTGATAGCGGCACATGAGTTGCCGCCGCAAGGCTGATCGTGGGGAGGGGATTCTCATGCGAGTACGCAGGAAGATACTCGTCATCGATGATGAATCGGTGACGAGGGAGTTGCTGAAGCGCGTCCTGGCACAGGCTGGCTACGAGGTCGTTCTCGCGGAAGATGGACTGAGCGGCGTCGAGGCGGCGCGATGCGAGAACCCAGATCTCGTGATAACCGATGGATTGCTGCCGAAGATGCACGGCTTTCTTGTGTGCAAGGCGATCAAAGAATTCGACCCACCTCCAAAGGTAATCATTCTTACGGGCCTCTATACGAAGCCAACCTACAAATGGAGCGTCAAACACGAGTACGGTGCAGATGATCTGCTGATGAAGCCAATAACACCTGCCGATCTTCTTGCCTGCGTTGAAAAACACCTCGCTGGTCTGGCGTCCATGGACCTGCCCGAAATATCGCCGGTGATGGCGTCAACCGAGGAGGCGGAGAATTATTGGCAGCCTCTTCGACGGCAGCGCGATGACAAACCGCACTTCGAGCGGGCTGGCGTAAGTTTTAGCGAATCGGAGATGGAAGAGATCTTCAACGGGTGGGCGATTCCCTGCTCTCAGACCGTTCGAGAAACCTCCGAAAAAGAAAGCTCGCTCTAGTGGACGCGCTTTGTTCGCCTTCTCAAATAATCCATCAGAACATATTCCCCGAGCGTCATCGTCGTCGTGAAGTAAGCCTTTCCCTGGCAAATCTCTGTTATCTTCTTTACGAAGTCGACAAGGTAGTAGTCGTCAGCAAGCATGAACGTGTTGATCATTATTCCGCTGCGGCGACACGCGGCTACTTCGCGAAAGGTCTCACGCAATATCAGCGGATCCAGGCCCATCGGGTTTTTGTAGATTCGTCCTCCATCCATTGTCATCGCGGAAGGCTTGCCGTCAGTGATCATGATGATCTGCCGCATGTCTTTTCGCTGAGACATCAAAATGCGGCGCGCCAGCTTCAGACCCTCGCGAGTGTTGGTGTGATAAGGGCCCACCTGCGCGCGAGCCAGCGCTGAGAGCGGAATCTCTTCAGCCGAGTCGTGAAAGAGCACCACTCGAAGACTGTCGCCGGGATACTGCGTGCGCACAAGATGCGCCAGCGCAAGCGCAACCCGCTTCGCCGGTGTGAATCGATCTTCTCCGTAAAGGATCATCGAGTGCGAACAGTCGAGCATCAACACCGTTGCGCAGGAACTTTGATATTCGGTCTGGTGAACCATCAGGTCTGCATATTCCAGGTTGATCGGCACACCCAGTCCCTCGCGCTGAATCGCCGAGCGAAGAGTCGCGTTCACGTCGAGGTTCAGCGTATCGCCGAACTCGTAACGTTTCGGCGCTTCACTGGCTTCGATTCCAGTGGAGAGATGATTGGTGTCGTGACGGCCGAATGAAGACTTGCCGAGCGACGCAATCAATTGTCGAAGCGCTTTGAAGCCCAGAAAGTCGAGGCTCTTGTCGGTCAGCTCGAACTTGACGCTGCGCTCGACGGGCTTGCCGGTCTTCCCGGCTTGCGACGCAAATCCAGTCTCTTGTTGTTCGTACGGCGGATCCTCGCTGACTGTAATGTAGCCTTCTTCAATCAAGCGCTCGATCAGGCGATCGAGCAGCTCGGCCATTGCCTCGGCTTTGATGTTGCCGTGTTCATCGCTGAATTGCTCGAGTTCCTCATCCGACAGCAGACCTTCCTCCATCAGGGCCCGCATGATGGCTTCGCGAAGAGCATCGAGCGACTGATCGCGATCGTCCCAGTAGTTGGAATAGTAATTCTCGAACCCGCTTTGAAGCAGGAAGTCAGCCAGCCGGTCGAGCAGGCCCTCGAGACTGAGTGACTGCCAATCTATGCCGTCCCATTTTGAGTATTTCGTGAAGGGCATTTCTCAATTGCGGATCGCAACGGATTCGAATCAGCGGATCAACGCGAACACAATCAGTTCTCCCCGACCGCTCGACTCAACCCGAAGTTTACATTGAGCTCGATTTGCCGGTGTACTCGAAAGTATTCGCGTCACCCAATTATCAGAGTAATGCCGCGATAGCTCTACTTTCCTTCGGATTCCGCTTCGATCTTTGTTACGTCGCCGGAGGTGAACAAGTAAGTTTTCAGCGTTACGTCGAACTTAGGGTCGTGCCGGCGAATCCACTCCAACAACATCGAAGCGTGCTCCTTCTCCTCGTCGCGATTGTGCTCGAGTATCCTACGCAACTCATCGTCGTCGGTAACGTCAGCACGCTGATTGTACCAATCGATCGCTTCCAGCTCTTCCATCAACGAGCGAATCGCGCGATTCATGTCCCGCGTTTCCGGTTTCAGCATCTCGTAAGGTGCGTGCCATGCTATTGGCATTATTATTCCTCCTTGTCATTTGTTGGTCATTGGTCATTGGTCACTAGCAGTTTGTCCTCTGTTTAGTACAACTGACCAATGACTAATGACCAATGACCGTCAATTAATTTTTCGCGAACGGCTGAAGCTCTCGAAGTTCTTTCCACGCGTTTCCGCCTTCGCCGCCGCGTACCCACGCTCTTCACTGCGGCTGATCTTCTTATGCGCGTGCAAACCCTCAAGGATCAACTCGCAAACGGCCACCATCTCTTGCGAATCAGTCTTGCCGGCAAGTCCCGAGCGTGTTGCCGCCTCGATCAAGCCATCTACGTGGCGGAAGCTCTTCATGCAGAGATCCGCGCTGTCCGTATCGCTTGTTCTGATAGCGCCGCCATCGTTAAACCAGGCGATGACCTCGGAACAATCGACATGCGCGAAATATTCTTCAAAGGTTTTTCCGACCGCCGTCTTCACCAGGTCGCGCGCGACGTTAGCCGCGCCTCGCTGTTCTCCTTCGTATTCAAGCTCGAGCTTACCCGTGATAGACGGCAGCGCCGCGTAGATGTCGCTTATGCGCGGGACGATCTCAGGCTCCCCGGTTATGAGACCACGGCGTTCGGCGTTGGATATCACATTCTCGATAGCCGAAATCGGGAGCCGTTGGCTGACGCCCGATCGCTTATCTACCCTCTGGTCCGTCCGCGCTTCGAAGGCAATCTGTTCGACTGCGCGAATTATGAACTCGGGCACGTTGAGCTTGCCGCCGTTGCGTCCGAGCCAGGCTTCCTGTCTGGTGATTTCGATTCCCTCTTCCACGGTGGCAGGGTAGTGAGTGTTGATTTCGGATCCGATGCGATCTTTGAGAGGAGTGATGATCTTCCCTCGCGCGGTGTAATCCTCCGGGTTCGCCGAAAACACCAGCATCACATCGAGCGGCATTCGAATCGGATAGCCCTTAATCTGAACATCACCCTCCTGCATGATGTTGAACAAGCCAACCTGAACTTTGCTCGCAAGGTCTGGAAGCTCATTTATCGCAAACACCCCCCGGTTCGCCCGAGGCAGCAGCCCATAATGAATCGTCAGCTCGTCCGAGAGCAGGTGCCCGCCGCGCGCCGCCTTGATTGGATCAAGATCGCCAATCAGGTCGGCGATGGTCACATCCGGCGTCGCCAGCTTTTCAACGTACCTTCTGTCACGAGAGATGAACGTTACCGGGGTTTGATCGCTGTGTTCCTCGATCAGCAGCCTGCACGCCTTGCATATCGGCGCGTACGGATTGTCGTTTATCTCGCAGCCTTCAATCGCCGGCATTCGCTCGTCCAGCAAACCGGTGAGCTCGCGAAGGATTCGGCTCTTCGCCTGCCCGCGAAGCCCGAGCAAAATGAAGTTGTGACGCGAGAGCAGCGCGTTCACGATCTGAGGGACTACCGAATCATCGTAGCCGACTATGCCGGTGAACACCTTCTGGCGGCGCTCGAGTTTGTTTATCAGGTTCTCGCGCATCTCGTCTTTGACAGAACGATGGTGAACGCGCGCTTCGTTGAACTCGCTACTCTTGAGTTCGCCAATGGTGGACGGAAGATGCATAGTTCCGGTACCTCAGAGTCAATAAGAAAGCTGAACGTCGTTGGAGATCAACTCTAGCGTTGCTCCTTTGGCGTGTAAACCCCGGTGGCGGTTCACCGGACAACAGTGGCTTGTGACGGTGCGTTTTACTACCGATCAAATAGGCAAGAACCGGTGTGAGTCGGTCAGTCTTTGCCGAAGATTTTTTTGAAGACCCTCAGGAAGCCGCCCTTCTTCTTATCCTTGTCGTCGGTCTTCTTCTTATCGGCAGTTTTGTCAGAACCCTTCGCGTTGACGGGCTGAGATTTCTGATCCTTCAAATCGGCTGGGCCCTGAGCAGGTTTAGTCGCAGTCTCCGAAGGACGCGTATCGCTCACCGGTTTCGCAGAGGAAGGTGGTTCGGATTTGTTTGCAGTAGACGCCCCGTTCTTATTGGCGTCGCGCGAGGATGAAGCACTGTCAACGCCCTCGGCCGCGAGCGCCGCAGCTTTGGGGTTGGGTGCTGCTTCTCTCGCGTTGCTGTTGGCGCTGGTCTTATCTTTCTTCTTCAGCTCCGGAGCCACTACTTCAGCCGTAGAGGTGTCGGCATCAGAAGCGGGCGTTGCGGTGGCAACTGTAGCGGCGCTGTCAGTAGCGGCGCTGTCGACGGAGGGCGCTTTCGCAGGAGCGGGAAGAGATTGAGGCTCGGAGTTCACTACAGGGAGAGGCACGTGCGCCTTCGGAAGAAATATGATTGATGCAGCGGAGATCACAACCGCGCCGACCAGCAAGCCCGCGCCCAGGAGCGACCACCACTTGTTTCGGTCTTGGCCGTTCGCTTCCTTAGCTCCTCGACCGAGTCGGGTGCCGTCTATGTCGCAAAAGTTCAACTCATCCGGGAAGGAATCGTTGCAAACTGGACATATCTTCATTCGCGTCCCCCGGCTTTCTCGTTGAAGGTGAAAATTGATGACGCCGCTATTGTACCATCGAGGTCAAACGAGGTTCAAACAATAGCCTGCCCAGCGGACATTGGGCGCGCCTCTGATTCAACAATACTCTTTAGGCCCTGCTGTGTTCTCCTACATCCCATCTTATGGTCGCTGAAATGAGTGCCAACCTTCTTTAAATACAAACCTCAGGTTTTCCACCAGTGTTCCTTTGCCTAATTTAACACAATAACCAGTGGTTGAAGCGCATAGGAGGGGCCAGGCTTGACTTTGTTGACATTTGGAGACAGAACTGTGCGCAGCGATCGGTGACACTGCAAGTAGCCGGGCAGGTTGCGGGCGCGGAGCGCAACCAATTTGATATTGCACGGCGAGGAATTCTGCGTACCAGTCTACTGTGCCGGACGATCCTTCACGACAAGCTCGGTCTGGCCTTCAGTAGCCGCGGTGCCATCCTTGAAGTCTATCCTGTACCGAACCGAGTAGGCGCCAGCCGCTAGAGACTTTGGAATTACGAGCGGGCGACTCATTTCAGCGCCCGCGAGCACCGGCAGTGATTCGGTTTCAGGAATCTCCGCAACCACCGCTCCAGCACTATCGAGGATCTTGATCGAGTGAAGCGGGCGGAGGTGACTGTTGCCGTCGTTCTTAAGCGTGGGTATGACGAGAATCCCTTGTTCGCTAACCCCGGTCTTCAGATCTTGAAGAAAACCTTTCTTCGTGAGTTTCGGAACCATTATGTAGAACAGCGCAGCCATTCGGAAGCGCAATATTACCTGGCGCCTGTTTTGATCCACCTTGAGGTTATCGGGTCTCGCTTCTACAAACAGCGCCGCGAGATGATCGCCCGGCGTTGCGTCTTTGGGCACCGAGATCGTGACCCGAATCGGATGAATCCTACTCGGAAGCGCGGTGATCTCAGCAGGGCTATACGTCAGCCACGCGCAAGCGGAGTTCGGCTGTGTTCCGGCCTTGTAATACTCTGCTTCGCCGCTGCTCAAGATAGACCAATCGCCAAGCGAGGCGACAAGCCGGCAAGGCTGCGCCTCGCCAGACACGGAGTTGTAAATCACATTCACAACAACAGTCTTCTCAGCGCCGGGCAACATCGGCAGCTCGAATCGCGCGGGCGCCACTCCTATGCCGTCGTCGGCTGGACCTTGCGTCGAGGTTTGAACCGGCAGACTCTGTGCCTGCCCCGCAACGAGCATCGGTAGCACAACGGCTATCCAGACCGCGGAGAGCACCCAACTGGTCTTCTTCATGTGATCCTCCTGAGAAACGTTCGACTGAATTAGTTGCAGGCGAACGTCGAGCCCGCTGAAATTGTGAAAGTCAATGTTATCGCGCTCGAGGTGCCCGGCGTAAAGAACTGCGGCTTGACCGCGAGAATCGCATCAAA
>JADGNW010000220.1 GCA_017883315.1 Blastocatellia bacterium
ATCCAGGCAATTCTCTGAACCTGCTGGCTATGGCTAATCCGGCCCTCGGAAGCAAGACCAAAGAGCGCGTCAAGCTCACGCTTAGAGATGAGAAACTTGATTCGCTGCCGGAAGCAGAAAATGAGGTGAGGGCCCTGGCGCAGTTGTATGGCGCGGCACACAGCAGAGTCTACGTTGGAGCAGAAGCTCGGGAGGAACGATTCAAAGCGGAGGCGCCCAACGCCACAATTCTACACCTGGCAACTCACGGAATACTCAATGATGCCAGTCCAATGTACTCGCAGATTGTTTTGTCACAGAACGACAGCACTTCAAGCGAGGACGGGCTGTTGGAAGCATGGGAAATCATGAAGCTGGATTTGAAAGCTGACCTCGTGGTGTTGTCCGCGTGTGAGACGGCGCGAGGAAGAGTAGGAGCAGGCGAGGGGGTGATCGGATTGACGTGGGCTTTGTTTGTGGCCGGCAGCCCGACGACGCTGGTAAGTCAATGGAAGGTAGACTCGACCAGCACCACACAGTTGATGTTGGAGTTCCACCGCAATCTGAAGAATGAGATGAATGGTGGGAAAAAGCAGATTGGAACGGCCAGGGCTTTACGGCAAGCGGCGATGAGACTGTTACACAGCAACGAGTATCGTCATCCGTTTTACTGGGCAGGGTTCGTAGTAGTGGGAGATGGATTCTGAGACATTTATTATCTGGATTGGCGCAACGACTTCACATCGTGAAGCAGCTTACGCGCGGTAGGAGATGTCGGATTCGACGCATAGAGCGTCTTGAATTCACGTTCAGCATCATCTAACAAGCCGGCTCGTTCATACAGAGTGCCCAGGACAAGATGTGAGTCTGAATACGTTCGCTTCGCCTGCTCTAATTCTTTCATCTTTGACGCGTCTAATATCTTGAACTTCGCATCAGGCGCAGGTGGCGCGGGTGACACGAGTTCCTTGCCGTCCTTCATCGCAGTCACCTGCCAGGAATAAGTCTCGCCGTGTTTGAGCGGGTTGACCGGAGACCACTCGGTTCCAGGTTGCGCCTGGCTCGATGCGACCATGTTGAAGCTGGAGTCGAAGACGGCGACTACATAGCTTGTCGCGCCGTTCAAGGTCTTCCAGCTAAACCTTGGTCTTTCGGCTCTGACGATTGTGCCGACGGGACCAGTCAGACTAAAGCCAGGTCCTGAATCCGCGCTTCCCATTAACACGCCTGTTCTTCCGATGAGTCCCTGCATTTCGGATGGCATCTCCACGCGCCGGTTCGTCAATGCCGCCTTTACTTCCTTCTGATATGCGGTGGGAAGCGATTCGAGTCCTGTGACGTTGCCTTCTGTGTCCATCGCTACAACGCTGCTGCCGTCGTGAATGGTCTCGGCTATCTCTACGGCCGGGGCGGCGGGGTTTGGCGAGGGTTCCGGCGCCGGGGGCGCTTGGGGCGCTTCATCATTGTGTTGAAGCTCACTGACCTCCGGGTGCAAGCTGGCGGTCTCTTTCCGCAGCAGAAGGGTTGCAATCGAAACGCACAACAGGACCACGGTCGCCGCGGCTGCTAACTGAACCGGAATTCGATATGACGGCGCGCGAAAGAAGGCGATGATCTTTCCCCGAAGAGTGGGCGAACCCGCTGGTCTGCGCTCAATCTCCGGATAGGTTGTCATCTCCGCTTTGAAGGCCCGCAGGTCAGCAAGCTCCGCAACGCAATGCGAGCAGATCCCCAGGTGGCTCTCGATAGCTTCGCGGTCCGCCTGACTCAGAGCGTCGTCCACGCAGCCGGCCAGCTCTTCGTAAGCAAGGTGGTTGCTGTGAGTCTGCCGTCGAAGATCGGTTCGCAGCGACTCAACCGCCGCGCGAGTCTTCTGCTCGGGGGAAAGCTGCTCACGGCATGCTTCGCACAACGCAATGTGGTTCATCGCCGCTAA
The DNA here is from genome assembly GCA_017883315.1 of Blastocatellia bacterium. Lineage (GTDB taxonomy): Bacteria > Acidobacteriota > Blastocatellia > UBA7656 > UBA7656 > Onstottus_A. The sequence goes on from JADGNW010000220.1 coordinate 1,916, forward strand.
CAATTCCTGCGGCGACGCCGAGCGTTGATTGAAGTCCTGGATCTGCCGAGCAGTTAGGTGTTCCGCCAACACGCGTTCCTCCTTGCTCTAGTTAAGATGGCCAATAACAATCGATATTACTACGCGCAAAAGTTTCCATTGCTAAAATGTCTTCATTCGCCGGGCTAGTCGTTCACGCGCGGACTTGCGCAGATTGATTACCTGTTGCCGGGTGATGCCCAGATGACTGGCGATCGCAAGATCTTCAAGCGGCAATTCATTCCACAAAGTTGCAAGTTGATCGGCGGACATAGAAAGCGCGTACGCGATCTCGTCTAAAGTGGCGATACCGGCAATAGGGAAAACCGAGACTACGTCACCGCCGTCCGCGTCTCGAAGGTTCAATAAGAGCGCCGCTCGTTGCTGTGGTTTCAACTCTCGTATTTCCGCCCAGAGCCACCGAAGGTAAGTGCGGCGTTGTAACTCCGTATCGATCGGTTCGCGCGGGTCGGGCACCTGCTCGAAAGGATCCTCGGTCTCCTCGTCACCAGCGGCCTGCGGAACCTGATCGCTAACTCCAGTCCATTCAGCCATCAGCTTGACCAGGTCATCCAGGTCCACGCCGGAACCAAGATATCTGAAGACCGCGGCGACCAGGGACGCAAGGTCCCAGCGCTGTATGTCGTGAGCAGACAGCCCCACCCGCTCGCAAGCTTCGGGACCGGCCATTAGCTCCTTAATCCGCCTTGTGGCTGACATCGCCGTCTTCTGATTCTCCCAGCCGGCCAGTCCACACAGTAGCTGTCTATCATCGCCTTCCCAGACTGCGAAGCTCGCGCGGTGCGTCAAAAGATAACGCAGCTTGTTTTTCAGCAAGTGGCGCTGCGGATGCTTGCGACGCAGGTATTCGTGCCAGGCGCTGTAGGTTATGGCTGCAACGTACCCCTGAAAGTTGTTGATATACTTTTCGGCTGGGTTTTCTTTTAACTCGCTCAGTCGCGTGAGAAGTTGGACCAGGACCTCGCTTCGCATCTCCTCGGCGTCCTCGCTCAAACGCGAGTCCGATGAAAATCCGGCGGGCAACCGCAACTTGTGTCTTACAATATTCCTGATTATCGGCTCGGCGTAATCAAGAACGAGCTGCGTCAGGAGTTGCTGAGAGACCGCTTCATCGCTCGCCTGGACAAAGGGCAGCAGCACTGCGTCAATCTGTTGCGCTCCCTCGCGTGGTTCCATATCCAACCTTAGAGTTCCGGCCTTAGAGTTCCGGTCGGACTGCGGGACGAGCCACATATTACCGCGCGAGGGATGCCCGCGAGCAAGGGCAGCTAATCAAATCGGGAATGAGCAATACTGATTCTTAGCTGGGTTACGGTTCGAACCGGAAGAGGTTTTTTGGAAAGTACGCGGTTTGCGAGGCCCGCGGCTAGAGGTAGTCGAGATGCAACGAGGGCGTGGTCACTGAAGCTGGCTTGTGTCTCAGCCATCAAGTTTCAGTCGCCACGCCCACTCTGTTCTATTGAATTGTGTTTTGCTGAATCAGTCACCTAGTATGACGCCCATGGCTTTTTCTCCTTTCTTCATTTTCAGGTAGATCGTTTTCACGAGGATTGTTGGATCGGTTCTGCTGTGTTGCTCGAATTAGTCTCCTAGTACGACGCCCATGGTGTTTTCTCCTTTCGTGGTGGTGTTCGAATTGGCTGCTAACTTCAGAGCGCTTGTGATTTCTCTCGCTCTACTAAGGGATGGCGCCCAAATGGGGCACGTATTACCACCGGGCAAATATTTTTTTGAGCTGGGAGCGCAGGCATCCCTGCCTGCCTCTTGTGCGAAACGCCAAGCAGGCAGGGATGCCTGCGCTCCCAGGCTGAGAACTCGGGCAAGATGGCCACGACAGCGCCGCGTTCATGGTGCTCAAGCGCTGTGCTAAGATTCAACTATGCTGCTCACCCGAATTGAAGCCTCCGGTTTTCGCAACCTCGAAGGCTTCGCCCAGTTCGGCTCCGGGTTGAACATCTTCTATGGCGACAACGCTCAGGGAAAGACCAACTGGCTGGAAGCGATCTACATTCTTGGCAACACCAAATCGTTTCGCACCAGTCAGCTTCGCGAGTGCATCGCGTTCGATCAGCAGCAAGCCGTCTTGCGCGGCGAAACGCTGCGCGGTTCGACTACGAAACAGATTCAACTTCTCATTGCCGAGGACTCGAAGCAGCTATTCATTAACGGCAAGCGAGAAGCGCTGACGCGTTACCTTGGCAATCTCGACGTGTTCGCGTTCTCACTCGAAGAGATGGATGTGATTCGCGGCGAGCCTGGCCAGCGACGCCGCTTCATCGATCGAGGCGCGGTCGCCGTTAGCCCGCGCTTCTTGAATACGCTCTCTCGTTACAATCAAGTGATCAAACAGAAGAACCGCTTGCTGGGCGAAGCGAGCCAGAGCGATAACCCCGCTCAGTACATCAGCCAGGTCGAAGCGTGGAACGAACAGCTAGTCGAGCTGGGCGCGGCGATCCACGATCAGCGCGCAAGCTACGTCGAGCGAATGAATCAGGTGCTCGATCAGAACGATCACGGCCGCGCGATTTTCGGAGCCGAGCGAATCACCGTGCGCTACCGTTCGCAGCTCGAGGGTAAAGGTGATTTGGACAACTACGCGGATCTTTTTGGCGAACGGTTGGCCCTGAGACTGACTGCAGAAATAGCCGCGGGACACTCGTTAATCGGGCCTCATCGGGATGATCTCGAGATCATGTCTGACGGCCGGGAAGTGTCGCGATACGGGAGTGCCGGGCAGCAGCGAAGTGCCTTACTTTTGCTTGATTTAGCGCAGGTTTCCATCTACAATTCTATTTACGAAGAAAGCCCCGTTTTGCTGATCGATGACATCGACGCCGAGCTCGATAGAGGACGCATTGAGGCGCTGCTTTCTGAGCTTGAAGGACGCGCTCAAACCTTCGTCAGCACATCGCGCAGGGCAATCGCAAATCGTTATCGCGATCGCGCTCAGACTCATCGCGTGGAGCGAGGACAAGCGGTGAGAGAGACCGGTTCATACGATGGAGTCTTCGTTGGAGCGGGGTTTGACAACGACGCGATTGACCAGGCTGATGACGGAAGCATGAGTAAACCGACGGCAGGTTAAACAACCCACGGTACATTTTCAAGGAGACTAGAGTGACCACAAATTCACAAGAGTACGGCGCCGCTTCGATCACAGTTCTCGAAGGCCGTGAAGCCGTGCGAAAACGGCCGGCGATGTACATCGGCTCTACCAGCGAGCTTGGACTGCATCACCTGGTCTACGAGGTTGTAGATAATTCCATAGACGAAGCGCTCGCGGGATACTGCGATCGAGTGGAAGTCTTCATACATATCGACAATTCGATCACTGTAATCGATAACGGCCGAGGCATTCCGACAGATATTCACAAGCAGGAGAAAATATCCGCGGCCGAGGTCGTGCTGACGAAACTACATGCAGGCGGTAAATTCGATTCAAACGCCTACAAGGTGTCGGGCGGGTTGCACGGCGTCGGCGTCTCGGTCGTAAATTTCTTATCAGAGTGGTTGCGCCTCGAGATATGGCGAGACGGCG
>JADGNW010000221.1 GCA_017883315.1 Blastocatellia bacterium
AGACATCGGAGTCTATGGTGGCGCGTTCAAGGTCACCGAAGGTTTCGTCGGCCGATTTGGTGAAGAGCGAGTCATCGACACGCCGATCTCAGAGTCCGCCATTGTGGGCGCGGCTTGCGGCGCGGCGATGATGGGTTTGCGGCCGGTGGCCGAGATGCAGTTCATCGATTTCATCTCGTGCTGCTTCGACATTCTGAGGAACTACGCTGCGACCAGCCGCTATCGTCAGGGCATAGGTATTCCGATGGTGGTGCGCGGACCTTGCGGCGGAGGTGTGCACGGCGGCCCGTTCCACTCGCAAAACGTCGAATCGTTCTTCCTGAACACGCCCGGCCTAAAGATGGTCGAGCCCTCAAATCCGTATGACGCTAAAGGCTTGATCAAGGCTGCGATTCGCGATGAAGACCCGGTGCTCTTCTTCGAGCACAAGTTTCTTTATCGCAATCCGAAGATCAAGCAGGAAGTGCCAACGGACGATTACATCGTGCCGATCGGCAAGGCGGCGATTCGGCGCGAAGGACGCGATCTCTCGATCATCACCTACGGCGCGATGGTGTACACCGCGCTCGACGCCGCCGACAGGTTGCAGCAGGAAGGCATCGACGCCGAGATCATCGACTTGAGAACACTGTTGCCGTTTGATCGCGAAGCCGTTTTGGAATCGGTGAAGAAGACAAGTAAGGTGATCATACTGCACGAGGCTACTCGAACGGGGGGAATGGCCGGCGAGTTGACGGCGGTAATCAACGAAGAAGCGTTCGAATACCTGGACGGCCCGGTGATGCGAGTTACCTCGATTGACACGCCGGTTCCCTACGCGCCTCCGTTGGAAGAATTCTTCATGCCGCAAGTGGACGACGTGCTGAAAGCGGCTCGCGAATTGGCGAAATACTGAATCGTCCGTAGAGATTGGAGACCTATGAGTGAAGAAGTGAAGATGCCTCAGATGGGAGAGTCCATCGCCGAGGGGACCATTGTAAAGTGGCTCAAGCAAGTCGGCGATTCGATCAAACGCGATGAACCGTTGTTCGAGATCTCGACCGACAAGGTCGATGCAGAGATACCTGCGCCGACGTCGGGGGTGCTCTCTGAAATAAAAGTTAAGGAAGGCGAAACCGTTCCTGTCAACACAGTGGTCGCGGTGATCAACGGCGGCGCGGCAAAGCCGGGCGCTGCCGAGGGCGCCAAAGAGACGGCGCCGAAGCAAGAGGCCACAGAGGAGCCGCCAACGGAAGAACCCAAGAAAGCAGAGGCCAAACGGGAGAAGGAAGAACCCAAGAAGGCAGAGGCTCAGCCGCCGAAAGAAGAACCCAAGAAAGCCGAGCCGCAGACGCCAGCACAGCCCGAAGTTGCTCCCGTCGCGGCAGAGCCTGCTTCAAAAGAAGAGATGCGCCGTACGCGTTCATCACCGTTAGTGAGAAAGATTGCCGAAGAAGAAGGCGTTGACATCTCGCTAATCGAAGGCACTGGAATTGGCGGGCGCGTTACGAAGCAGGACATTCTCAGCTTCATCGAGAATCGCGGGGCTACGGGCAAAGAAGTCGCACCGGGTAAAGCTGCCGGGGCTGCCGAGACTGGCGCAACAGCAGCGCCAGCTCAGCCAACCGCCCCAGCTCCACAGCGCGCTACGCAACCTCCGCGCGCCCCGGCCTTAGCCGAAGCTGGTCCGCAGCCGTTCGCGGAAGGTGACCGAGTCGAGATCGAACCAATGTCGGCCATGCGCAGGCGCATTGCCGAACGCATGGTCGAGAGCCGGCATATCTCCGCGCACGTGACTTCCTTCATGGAAATCGACTTCAGCAAGACCGCGAAGCTCCGCGACGGTCTGAAAGGCGAATTCCAGCGCGATGGAGTGAAACTCACTTTCATGCCGTTCATCATCAAAGCGGTGATCGAAGGCATCAAGAAGTGGCCCATCGTCAACTCGTCGGTGTGGGGCGATCAGGTCGTCTACAAGAAGGACATCAACGTCGGCGTGGCGGTCGCACTCGATTGGGGATTGATCGTTCCAGTTATTCGCGGCGCGGATGAGAAGTCGTTGCTGGGGCTGGCTCGAGCGGTGAACGATCTCGGCGAGCGAGCGCGCACCAAGCAGCTCAAGCCCGATGAAGTTCAAGGCGGGACTTTCACAATCACAAACCCGGGCATTTTTGGTGGTTGGTCAGGCACGCCGATTATCAACCAGCCTCAAGTCGCGATACTAGGCGTGGGCGCGATCAAGAAACGCCCGGTGGTGATCGATGATGCAATAGCAATTCGGCAAATCGGAGTGCTTGCGCTGAGCTTTGATCATCGAATTATTGACGGAGCAATCGCCGATCAATTCCTGGCTACGCTGCGCGACGTAATCGAAGCGGCGGAGTACACGAGTTGAAACCAGAAACCTTATTTATCTGGGCTTGGCTGATCGGTATCGCGGTACTCGTTGGCGGCAGTATTGGCATGCTAACCGGCTGGTTGACCAAAAGGTTACTGCGTGAACCTTGGCAAAGCGCTTCGGGTGCGCTGCTGGACGGGGCAATAGGCAGCGCGGGACTCGTCTTCGGCGCTCTAATCTCAGTAACGAGCAGATCCTTTCTTTATGAGGAGTGGTACGACGGCAAACTGGTGACCCGGCGAACGGACGGGTTTGCCGACCACATCTACCTATTCGCGGTTTTGGGAGCCGTAGCGTTCGTGTTCATCGTGCGTTTGAGCATAAGTCTAGCGAGGAAATTAATCTGCAAGACGCGCATCAATGCGGACGAGCGGGTGAATGCGAAAGCGTGACAGCTTTTCACTGAAGGCGTGAACGAAGCGCTGCGATGATCCATGACCGCACAGGTATCCAAATCGGCACGCGAATGTGAAGCCAGATGGCTCGGTCTCGTTCCTTACAATTACGGTCTCAGTTTGCAAGACGGCGCTGTCGGGCGTCTTAGCTCAGGAGAAGCTCCTGAACAGTTACTTCTCCTCGAACATCCTCACGTGTTCACGCTGGGGCGCGGCGCCGATAGCTCCAACATTCTTGCCGACCCGGAGCAGCTTCAAGCCAACTCAGTTGAAGTTCACGAAACGGGCCGCGGTGGCGACGTGACCTATCACGGGCCCGGCCAATTGGTCGGTTATCCCATCATCAACCTCAAGCCCGACCGCTGCGATGTGCATCGCTACGTGCGTGATCTCGAAGAGGTATTGATCAGAACGATCGCGGAGTTTGGCGTGACCGGCGCGCGCGTACCGGGACTGACCGGCGTATGGATCGGAAATGAAAAGATCGCCGCCATCGGAGTGAGGATCGCGCGCTGGATTACAAGCCATGGCTTCGCGTTGAACGTGAACACCGATCTCGACTACTTCAAGATGATCGTGCCGTGCGGGATCACGGATAAGGGTGTCACTTCACTTTCACGGCTGGTTGGTCGTAGTATTGATACTCGCGAGGTTGCTCAGAGCGCCGCCGTGAACTTTGGCAGGGTCTTTGGTCGTGAGATGATGTTGCCCGTTTGTGATGACTGACAACTGTGATGCGTCAGAATCGAGGTGAGAGTATGAGACAAGTAATCGTTTATCCGGGAGAAGACGGTTATTGGGTAGTCGAGTGTACGAGTCTGCCTGGTTGTATCAGTCAGGGATCGACGAAAGAGGAAGCCGTTGCGAACATCAAGGAAGCGATTCGAGGTTACGTGGCCGCTCTGGAAGAAGACAATCTTCCGGTGCCAGAGGAACGATTTGATGCGATGCTGGTCGCAGTGTAAGGCTACTCGACAGGTTCTTGTCATGGACTTTCTTTGAAGGTTTGATAATCCAGCTAGCGTCGCGGCTGCGGCGCACGGCCGATTCGACAACGAGCGGCCCGGAGCAAAGGCTCACAGCGGCCCGAAATAAATCTTAGCGACCCGAAAGCGGTCCAAGCCTGATTCAGCATTTAAGTCGGGTTCGGACCGCTTTCTTTGTTTTGGACTACGCACATACGCTGAGGGTATCAAACGCAAACGCCAGGTGGGCAATTGCGAATTCGTACCAGATCCCCATTTACCGCAAATTGCGGGAAGCGCGGGAGAGTGAAATTTGGACAGTGGCGGGACAATTACTGAAGTAAGCTCAGGAATCTAGTAAGAGGAGTGGGACGGATGAACAAACTGCCGAGATCTTCTGGTCGTGAGTGCATAAGGGCGTTGGAGAAAGTCGGCTTCTATTTCAAGCGTCAGGAAGGAAGCCACGTCATCTTGCGGCGTGATGATCCTTTCGCGCAGATTTCGGTTCCCCTTCACAAAGAACTCGACCGGGGTACGCTGAGGTCCATCATACGTCTAGCCGGACTCAGCGTTGACGAGTTCGTCGACTTGTTGTGAGTTAGAGTAGTATCTCGGCAGATCAGATCAAAGCTCTTGACTGGAGAAAGAGAGTGGAATCGGAGTTCGAGCATGACTTCAGCGACCAGGAAAATGTAGAGGGCGGGCCACCGGATCCTAGACAGGCAGAGGCGAGACGCGTGTTACGGACCTTCTTTGAGCAGAATCACCAGGCAGTTTTCTATAGTCGTCAGATCGAAGTTTATCAGTTGTACCCCTGGACGGAACGAGATCTGGCAACGAAAGTAAGGGAGCGGTTGGGGCTTCCGGTCGACGCGCCGAAGAAGCTGCTGGAGTCGACAATGAGGAGGTTCTTGGATTGGCACGCGAGGAACCTGTGAATTGACGATGACATTCACAGCGAGGGGTTGCTAAGTTGTTGGAAGGATTAGTGGTCTGGTGCACCCCATGAATACGTAGTGTCTGGTGTGGGTGGCGACCTGGAACCGACGCCTCCGGGGTGGAAACCGGTTTCCAGAGTCGGAGCAATCAGATTTTTAAGCCAATCACGCGGCGATTGACGACGGGGCACCAGTGCTCTTGGTGTTTCGGGACCGCTTTCACGTGGATCTAACTCCCCTTAAACGTGAAAGCGCAGCAAGAGGATATGCAGCTTCGCACAAGCGGGTAACCTAAGGTATTATTTTTCGCGTCATCATTAGCTTGAGGCTGGCGTCGAAGGTCTTCGGAAGGACACTTATGATCGATCATAGGAGTTGCACGTCGGGGCGCATACTATTCAAGGGGCCAACCATCGCTATTCTCTCCTGCGTCATCCTGAGCTTCGCGTCGTGCTCAAAGACCAATGGCAAGCAAGTCGATAGCTCTGCGGCGCGAGTTGTATCCGTTCGGGTTTTTCCGGTTGAGCAGAAGCAGATTCGCCGAAACGTCGAAGCGGTGGGCTCACTCT
>JADGNW010000222.1 GCA_017883315.1 Blastocatellia bacterium
AATGCTTATGCGGCGCTGCTCAAGTCCAAGCCGGCGCTGCTGTGGGCGGCGCGCGCCGGGCTGTTCATCATAGCCGTGCTGCACATCATATCCGCGCTTCAACTGGCCGCCGAGAATCGAGCCGCGCGACCTCAGCCCTACGCCCAGGGAAAGCCAATTGCGAGTTACGCCGCGAGGACTGTTTTGCTCAGCGGGTTGATCATCCTTGCATTCGTCGTCTATCACCTGATGCACTTCACATTCGGCGTGACGAATCCTGAGTTCATGGAGATGCATGACGCGCTGGGCCGTCACGATGTTTACAGGATGGTAGTCGACGGGTTTCGAAACCCATGGGTCTCCGTGTTCTACATCGTCTCGATGGGGCTGTTGTGTTTGCACTTGAGCCACGGCGTCTCGAGCATCTTTCAGTCGCTTGGGATCAGACGAAGGACAACTCTCGTCGCGTTCAATCGCTTCGCGCAGATTTCAGCGATTGTGATTTTCATCGGCAATTGTTCGATCCCCATCTCGATACTTGCGGGAGTCGTGAAGTAAGAGATCAATAAGTATGAAACTCGATGCGAAAACACCTTCCGGACCGCTGGCTCAGAAGTGGACCAACCACCGTAACCACATCAAGGTGGTCAACCCGGCCAACAAGCGCAAGTTCGACGTGATCGTCGTAGGCTCGGGGCTCGCGGGGGGATCGGCGGCGGCGACGCTCTCGGAGCTGGGCTACAAGGTCAAATGCTTTTGCTTTCAGGACAGCCCGCGCCGCGCGCACTCGATCGCCGCGCAAGGCGGAATCAACGCCGCGAAGAATTATCAGAACGACGGCGACAGCGTCTACCGGCTGTTCTACGACACGATCAAGGGCGGCGACTTCCGCTCGCGTGAAGCCAACGTCTATCGTTTGGCCGAAGTCAGCGTCAACATCATCGACCAGTGCGTAGCTCAGGGGGTTCCGTTCGCGCGCGAGTACTCGGGCTATCTTGCGAATCGCTCGTTTGGCGGCGCTCAAGTGTCGCGGACCTTTTACGCGCGGGGCCAGACCGGTCAGCAGTTGCTGCTCGGAGCTTACCAGGCGCTCGAGAAGCAGATCGAAGCCGGCGCTGTGAAGATGTACCCGCGCACCGAGATGCTCGACCTTGTGTTGATCGACGGTCACGCGAAAGGAATCGTCGTCCGCGATTTGGTGACCGGCGAAATCAGCTCGCACGCGGCCGATGCCGTAGTGCTTGCGACCGGCGGCTACGGCAACGTGTTCTTTCTCTCGACCAACGCCAAGGGCTGCAACGTGACCGCGATCTGGCGGGCTTACAAGCGCGGCGCGCTGATGGCTAATCCTTGTTACACCCAGATTCATCCGACCTGCATTCCGGTGACCGGCGAGCATCAATCGAAGCTGACTTTAATGTCGGAATCCCTTCGGAATGACGGCCGCGTGTGGGTGTCCAAGGTCAAGGGTGACAACAGACCGGCTAATGACATCCCCGAAGACGACCGCGACTACTATCTCGAGCGCAAATATCCGGCTTATGGAAACCTCGCACCTCGCGACATCTCATCGCGCGCGGCTAAGGAAGTCTGCGACGAAGGCCGCGGGGTCGGGCCGGGCGGACGCGGCGTCTATCTCGATTTTCGCGATGCGATCCACCTGCTGGGCTTGAATGTCATTCGCGAGCGCTACGGAAATCTTTTCGAGATGTACGAGCGCATCACCGGTGAGGACGCTTACAAAGTACCGATGCGAATCTACCCCGCGAGCCACTACGCAATGGGCGGGTTGTGGGTCGATTACAACTTGATGAGCAACATTCCTGGCTTGTATGTGATCGGTGAAGCGAACTTCTCCGACCACGGCGCGAACCGGCTCGGCGCAAGCGCGTTGATGCAGGGCTTGGCGGACGGCTACTTCGTGTTGCCTTACACGATAGGCGATTACTTTGCGACCGAACGTCCTCGGAAGCCTTCCCTCGGTCATCCGGAGTTCAGGAAAGTCGAAGAAGAAATCGCCGCGCGCACCAAGACGTTTCTGGCGATCAAGGGCCGGCGAACGGTGACCGAGTTTCATCGCGAGCTTGGCAAGCTGATGTGGGACAAGTGCGGGATGGGCCGCAACGAAGCGGGACTGAAGGAGGCTCTCGAAAGGATTCCCGCGCTGCGGCAGGAATTCTGGGACGACGTCAACGTGCTTGGCGAAGGGAATGAACTGAACCAGTCGCTCGAGTACGCGGGCCGGGTTGCCGACTTCATGGAGTTCGGGGAATTGCTTGTCTTGGACGCTCTGGTACGAGATGAATCGTGCGGCGCTCACTTTCGCGAAGAGCATCAGACGCCGGACGGCGAAGCGCAACGCGACGACGAGAAATTTTCTTACGTCGCGGCGTGGGAGTATCAAGGCGTGGACGCGCGTCCGATCCTGCACAAGGAGCCGTTGGTCTACGAAGAAGTGCACCTGGCGCAGCGGAGCTACAAGTAGTCTTTGCGTCTTTGCGCGGAGAATTCTTCACGCAAAGACGCAAAGATCCGCAAAGCACGCAGAGAAAAGGTTGAGAAGGAATTCGACAAACCAATGAATCTTACGTTACGCATTTGGCGCCAAAAGAAGAGCGACACGTCGGGGAAATTTGTCGAGTACAAAGCTGACGACGTATCGCCGGACATGTCTTTTCTCGAGATGCTCGACGTGGTCAACGAAGGCTTGATCAAGCGCGGCGAAGAACCGATCGCGTTCGATCACGACTGCCGCGAGGGAATCTGCGGCACATGCGGCATGGTCATCAATGGAGTCGCGCACGGACCGCTCGGAGCCACAACGACCTGCCAGTTGCACATGCGTCACTTCAAAGACGGCCAGGTGCTCACGATCGAGCCGTGGCGAGCGCGGCCCTTTCCGGTGATCAAAGATCTGATTGTCGATCGCAGCGCCTTTGATCGAGTCATTCAGGCGGGAGGGTTCATCTCTGCTCGGACCGGCGGCGCGCCCGACGGAAACTCGATACCTGTGTCGAAGCCCGACGCCGACCTCGCGATGGACGCCGCAGCCTGCATCGGATGCGGCGCGTGCGTGGCCGCTTGCAAGAACGCTTCGGCGATGTTGTTCGTCGCGGCGAAGGTTTCTCACTTGAACATACTTCCGCAGGGCAAGCCTGAGAAAGAACGCCGCGTGTCGAATATGGTTCGAGCTATGGACGAAGAAGGCTTCGGCAACTGCACGGTGATGGGCTCTTGCGAAGCGGTTTGTCCGAAAGAGATCAGTTTGGATGTCATCTCGCGAATGAATCGCGATTACATGAAGGCGCTTTGGCGAAGCAAGTAGTACAATAGAGCAAAACCTGACTGGGTACCGGAGAAGATCATGGCAACAGTTGTAAGTTCCCCCGAGCGATTGGTGATTCTCGATAACGTGAGCTGGGAAACCTACGAACGCCTGATCGACGAACACGGCGAGAGGTGCGGCACACGCTTCACTTTCGATGAGGGGGTACTCCAGATCATGGTGGTTTCATCTCGTCACGAAGAGCCAAACCGGACACTGGCTTTTCTTGTTGATGTGCTGGCTGAAGAATGGAACATTGACGTTCGACGCTTGGGCTCGATGACCTTCAAACGGAAGGACCTGCTCAAAGGATTCGAGCCTGATTCTTGCTTTTACATCCAGCATGCGGACGACGTCATGAATCGGGCCGACATCAAGCTCTTAGTCGATCCGCCGCCCGATCTCATAATCGAAGTAGACATCACGCGAGAATCCCTCAACCGCTTTCCGATCTTCGCCGCGGTTGGAATACCCGAAGTATGGCGCTTCGACGGAGCGCGGGTAATTTTCTATCTACTGGAGTCGAACGCGTACATCGAGACCGCGAACAGTCTTGCATTCACCGCCCTCGACAGCGAAATCGCAACTGACTTTCTTGCGGAGAGTCAAAGGTTGAAGAGCACAGCGTGGCTGCGCAAGGTCCGCGAGTGGGCTCGAGCGCAAGGCGCGCCGACGCTAACCCTGCCACGGCTTTGACACGCGCTATGGCCACTCGCAAAGCGGTTTGTCCGAAAGAGATCAGCTTGGATTTCATCTCGCGAGTGAATCGCGATTACCTGGGCGCGCAGTGGCGGAGCACATAGAACAAGCGTCAGCCCGCTTGGTTGAGTTAGGGATTAATCACGATGAAAGCCAGCGAAGTCGTTACCAGGTTTATCGAGCAGGTGAATGCTCAAAGCACTAACGGGATTTGCCGGATGATGACTGAAGATCACAGATTCATCGATGGGCTTGGTTCCGTCACCCAAGGGCGGGAACAGATGCGTAAAGGCTGGGCTGGATACTTCAGCATGGTCCCCGATTATTGGATCTCAAGTGAAGAGATGATCGAGCGAGATGGTGTGGTCCAGTCTTCGGCACAGCCGGTGGCACATACAGCGCGAATGGAGAGTTGCTGGAGGAGAATCGATGGCAGGTTCCGGCCGCGTGGAGAGCCGAGGTCAGGGAAGACATGGTAGCGGAATGGCGGGTCTACGCGGACAATGAGCCTATCCGGCGACTCATGTCGAGGGTCAGTCAGTAGCGGTTTCGAAGAATCATCCCTCGTTAGTAGAGCATATTCGTAAGGCCTGAGCGGGCAACGCGGCTCCGGCTTTTGGCATCCTCCCAACGCTGGGCTGCCCGCGGCGGCTCACACACACGAACCGTTCAACAAACTCCGGAGGAATTGAGAATGAGAAAAAAGCTAGCTGGTCTCGTGCTCGTCCTCTCGCTGTTTGGGCTGGCGATGCCGTTGACCGCGTCGGCCCAAAATCGAGACGAGTATGGAGGCTTCATCAGACGCGATAAGAACGGCGTCAGAGTCGGGCAAGGGAAGATCACCTTGTTTGACGGGCCGGGCATCTTGAATTACCAGTACAAGCACAGTTGGATGCCCGGACCCGGCGGCGCTGCTACTGTGATAGGCATCGGCGCGGGAGCGGGCGCTGCGACCGGCGCGGTAGTCAAAGGCAAGAAGGGCGCAGTCATCGGGGCCCTGGTCGGCGGCGGCGCGGCTACAGGCATCTGGCTGTACAAGAACCGAACCGAGAAACGCAAGATCTTCTGAGCGCTTCTCCTTTCTCGCTTTTGAGTCATCAAAGCGAGGTTGTTTCAACAAGCTTAATTCTGGATCCTAGTCGATTAATTTGAGAGGCTGACACCTTGCTAAGGTCAGCCTCGTTTTTTCTTGGAATGCGCAATCCGCAATTCGAGATTCGCAATTCCCCATTCCCTCCTCAATTCGAAATTTGAAATTCGCAATTCCCGATTCTCCCGCCCTCCTGGGCATCTCCTGATTATTTTAGTTGACAAGAAAGGTTACTGTGATAGTATCGCGCGAGCCCGGACATTCCGGCGCGCACTAGTAGCGGTTCGATTTAGTCACTGCCTTCCTGGGAAACGGGTCCTTCATTAATAGACATTCGAAGAAGAAGCAGAAGTGATCGCGGAGGCTCGTGAAAGAAAGAAAGAAATCTCTGGGCATATTCGAATCACAAAAGTCAGCCGCGCACTCCTGTCTAGTTCCTGTTTGGAGTAAGCATATGAACAACCCCCATACTCTCTTATCTCCCCGAGGGTTCTGTCCGTTCAAAAGAGTCGGCACGATCCTCGCTCTTTCCTCTGCACTGGTGCCGGGTCGTCAGCGACGAACTAGAGCCAAACAACCGCTACGACAGATCAAACGAACAGGGGTTACCATCGCTCTCGCCGCGTCTGCTGTACTCGCCTTGGGAGTCGGGATTTACGTGACGCACGCCGCGGCAACTGTGTCTTGGGCGAATACAGGCGCATCTACTGCATGGTATACCGCTGCTAACTGGAGCCCTAGTACCGCGTCGGGAGCATGGTTAACAAGCGACACAGCGCAATTTGATAATACCGGGACAGCCACTACCTCCGGCATAAATATGAATACAGCGTTGCTCTCGATTGGAGCTATCGAGGTAACGTCAGCTCGCACTCGGAACCTGACCATCGGCAACAGTTCTTCTTTAACGGTCGGCACTCTGACGCTGAATGGGACAACAGTAAATAGCGTTTCCAACGTGATTCTGCGAAACGCTAGTGGATCGCTTCTGACTCTTCAAGATAACGAGACGGGCTCGGGAAAAACCATGAATGTCGCTCTGGCCAATGCGACAGACAACATCATCAACATTGACAGCACCGGTGGCATCACGATTAGCAGCATCATCAGGGGATCGAGCAAGAAGCTCACGCTCGGCGGCGCAGGAACCGGTGCTCTCACCCTCTCCGGCGCGAACACCTATACAGGAGGAACCACGATCACAGCCGGCACACTGAGTTGTGGAGCAGCCAGTGTATTGCCGAGCACGAGCGCGGTAACTTTGAACGGTGGCATTTTAAAGACCGGCGCCACAACCGGATTCACTCAATCAACAGGCACACTCGCTCTTACGGATACTTCGACGATTGCACTAGGAACGGGAAGTCATACGTTAACGTTTTCAGCGAGCAATGCCGTCTCCTGGACGTCAGGGAAAACAGTTACCATAACAGGATGGACGGGTGGTTATAACGGCACGTCTGGTACAGCGGGTAAGATTTTTGTTGGCTCAACTTCCTCTGGATTAACATCCGGTCAAGTAAGTCAGATTGTTTTTTCTGACGGTACTTCTGCCTATACCGCGACTATTCTTTCTACCGGTGAAGTAGTTCCGACATCTACTCCCACCGATGTGGCGATGCTGGGCTTCAAAGCTACTCGCTACGACAAGCAAGTGTTGCTCGAGTGGCAGACCGGCTACGAAGTCAGCAACGTTGGCTTCAACATCTATCGCGAGAAGAACGGCAATCTCGAACGAGTCACTCCCGAGCCGGTGGCCGGGTCCGCGCTGATCGCCGGGCCGCGCATCGAGTTGAGAGCCGGACTCGCTTACTCGTGGTGGGACGAAGACATTGCCGATTGCGGATTGCCGAATGCCGATTGTCAGAATCTGCGGTACTGGATTGAGGACATTGATCTCAGTGGCAGGACCGCGATTCACGGGCCGTTCGGTGTGAGCGAGCCCGCGGCCGGTGATCGACAGCCTGGAGATCAGCCGGCAACGGGCAAGCATAAGTCTTCACTGTTGAGCGCGCTTGGAAGAGACTCCTCTCTTGCGCAGACCGCGGAAGCCGCTACCGTTCCAGTTGAACCTACAGCCAAAGTGGCCAAACTCACGGCAGCTCGGATGACGATTCAATCGGGCGTGGCTTCGCAAACGGCGGTGAAGCTCTCGGTTCAACGCGCAGGCTGGTATCGAGTGGAGCAGTCCGAGCTTGCAGCCGCGGGGCTGCCGAGCGACGCCGATCCGGTGATGCTCCAGTTGCTGGCCGACGGAAGAGAAGTGCCTATGCTCGTCACTGGTGGATCTGGCGCGACTGGCGGCGGCGGCGCGATTGGCAACGGCAAGACGACAGCGTGGAGTGACATAGAGTTTTATGGCATCGGCATCACCAGCCCTTCGACCCTTAATCACGTTTACTGGTTGGTAGTCGGCTCTCAACCGGGCTTGCGCATCGCGACCTTGGACGCGAAAGGCGGCGCATCCGCACCAGGTAGTTTCTCTTACACGGTCGAGCGCCGGGACAAGACGGTCTACTTCCCGGCTTTGAAGAACGGCGGCGCGGAGAAGTGGTTCGGACCGCTGATGTTCAACGCGCAGCCGGTCGATCAATCAGTGATGGTCCATCACGTCGCGCCTTCGGGCGGCGGGCTGCTGCTGGTTTCGTTGCAGGGTTTCAACAACACCGCTCATACGGTGAGGGTCCTGCTCAATGGCGTCGAAGTAGGAACAATGCGCTTCACCGGATTACAGAAGGCCGCTCAAAAGTTTGTGATCGCGCCGAGCAACGTTCACGAGGGCGTGAATCAGATTCAGTTGATCGGGCCTCCGGGCACGAGCGATTTGAGCATGGTCGAATACGTTCAACTGAGCTACGCGCACACCAACACCGCCGACAACAACTCGTTGCGAATGCCGGCGACGGGCCAGCAACAGGTGACGATCGACGGCTTCACCAACTCGGCGATTCGAGTGATGGATGTGACTGACTCGAACTCACCTGTAGAGTTGAAGACGACGGTGAACGCCGCGGCTTCTAAAACGAGTTCGGCTTACTCGGTTACCGTGGTCGCGCCCAGTTCGGGAGCGAGGACGCTGCTGGCGTTGGCAAGCGATCAACAGAAGAGACCGGTTCGGGTCGCGGCGAATCAACCTTCGAACTATCGCGATCCAGGACAGCGAGCGGACTACCTTATCATCACTAGAAAGGACCTGATCGGCAGCTTCGGTCCGCTGGCCGACTTACGCAAGGGTCAGAACTTGTTGCCGATGATGATCGACATCGAAGACATCTACGACGAGTTCGGCTTCGGCAACAAGAGTCCGCAGGCAGTGAAGGATTTTCTTACTTACGCCAAGACGAGCTGGGCGAGGGCGCCGAGGTTCGTTGTGCTGGCTGGAGACGCGACTTACGATCCGAAGAACTATGCGGGATTGGGAGACTTCGACTTGGTGCCGACGCGGCTTGTGGAGACGGCTTACAACGAGGCGGCGACCGACGACTGGTTTGCGGACGTGAACGGCGACGGCGTGCCCGACATGGCGATAGGGCGGTTGCCGGTGCGCACTCCGGCTGAGGCGGCGGCGATAGTGGCGAAGCTTGTGAGCTACGACGCGTCGGCCGGGACCAACAATGTGTTGTTGGTAGCGGATCGGAATTCGAGTTTCGATTTCGAGACGGCGGACGCACAGCTCAGATCGCTGATCCCGGCGAGTCTTACGGTGACCGACATACGGCGCGGACAGGTAGGCGACGCGAACGCGAGGAGCCAGTTGCTTGCGGCGCTCAACCAGGGGTCGAAGGTAGTGAACTACTACGGGCACGGTTCGACTACGGTATGGACGGACGTGCCGATCCTGAGCGCGAGTGATGCAGCGGGACTCACAAATCGGGATCACCTGTCGTTGATCGTGTCGATGACATGTTTGAACGGGTACTTCCACGCGCCGTCGATCGAGAGCCTTGGTGAGTCATTGTTGAAGGCGCAAGGGGGAGCGATCGCAGTATGGGCTTCATCGGGGCTGACCGACCCACAGTCACAGGCGGTCATGAGTAGGGAAGCTATCAGCAGGCTGCTGAGCGGCTCGAACCTAACGATCGGCGAAGTGGTCGCGTTGGCAAAGGCATCGATTACGAATTTGGATGTACGACGTACGTGGATACTGCTGGGCGACCCAGCTACGAGGTTGAGGTAGGCAGGAGCTACAAAAAGGAGACTGCTGAGTGTTGACTGGTGAATTACCCAGGCCCCGGGCGAAATCGACCTGAATGCAGAAACTCGACCGTCTGGTCTGGACGGCAGGTCTTTCATTCACAGCTTACGGCGTGCGCGTTGGCGTGAGAGTCAACCGCGCTGAAGCGCTCGACCAGGTTCGAGATTATCTTCCACCCCAGTGGAAGCCGTCGAGTTCGCCGATGGTGGACCGGCTCTACTCGTTGGTGGTTGGAGGGAGCGACTCGCGGCCTAACGTGCGGCGCTTCAACTTGCTTTACGGGGATGCAGCTCGGCTGGCTCGGTCGCTCGAGTTGGAAAGCGTTCTGAGGTCGTTTGAATCGGACATGCAGTATTACATCGCCGAAGCGGCGCCTCGCAGAGTGTTCGTGCACGCGGGCGTGATCGGCTGGCGAGGTCGCGCGGTGCTGATTCCCGGGCGAAGCTTCAGCGGCAAGACGACGCTTGTGGCTGAGCTGGTGAGAGCCGGCGCGGTTTACTACTCGGACGAATACGCGGTGCTCGACTCGAGTGGGCGCGTCCATCCTTATGCTAGACCGTTGGCGATAAGACAAAGGGAGAGCACGGAATCCGAAAGGCGGCCGGTCGAATCATTGGGCGGCTCGCGCGGAGGGCAGCCATTGTCCGTTGGACTGGTGGTTGTGACCGAGTACAGGTCGGGGGCCCGCTGGCGGCCCCGCTGGCTTTCAGCGGGTCAGGGAGCGTTGGCGTTGTTGAACAACACGGTGTCGATTCAGAGAAACCCTGAAGCGGCATTTCCCGTGCTGAAGCGCGTGGTGTCACAGGCTCGAATTCTCAAGGGCGCGCGCGGCGAGGCCAAGAGCGTAGTCGATTCTATTCTGAGAAGCTTGAGCGAATGATTTTGTGAATGCTAGATGCGTGGTTATGATGCCGCGATCCGCGGAGCACTTATTAACGCAATCGAGAGGATATGATGGTTAAATCATCAGCGCAGCAACTGCCCATAGCACGGAAGGAAGGGTTGCTGGTGGAGACGCTGCCCGACGAGGTCCTGGTTTACGACCTGGATCGAAAGAAAGCGCATTGCCTCAATCAGACCGCGGCGCTGATCTGGCAGCACTGCGATGGCCGCACGAGTGTGAGCGAGATCGCACTCGCGTTGAGCGATCATCTGAACGCGCCGATCGATGAAGAAGTGGTGTGGTATGGATTGAATCATCTCAGTAAGACTCGGTTGCTGGAGGAGGAGGTCGCGCGGCCAGGCGAGCTGCCGAGTGTCTCGAGAAGGGATCTGATTCGAAAGATCGGGCTGGCGGTCTCGGTTCCGCTCGTGATTTCGGTGTTGGCTCCGCAAGCTTCCGCGGCCAATAGTTGTTTTGGGCGGCTTTGCGCGGGTAATCCCAGCGTCTGTGGTGCCGGCTGCACGTGCAATGGTACGACCTGTCAATAATCCAAGCCGACAGCTTGGCGCTCAAAGCACAAGTACCCTTAATGACAGAGGCGCTTGCAAGGTGGTGCGAAAGTGCCGTCGCAGAAGTACTCGCTGGTTCCTGGCGTCGCGATGCCATACCGCTGAAGATCAATCCTACCGTGCTAGCGGATATTGTCCCGTTGCTTTTCGGATCTGGGGCGGGGCCCTCGGCATGGTACCGGATCCGACACTCCCCAATAGCTTCCTCCCCTCTTGGGTTTCAGTTTCAACAAGCCTATCGCAAACACACCCTTGAAGCTGCTCGTCACGAACAAGACATAAAAGCCATCTTCACTCTGTTGCGGTCGAATGACATCGAGCCGGTTCTCATCAAGGGTTGGTCAATTGCCCGGCTCTATCCCGAGAAGGGCATGCGCCCCTATGACGATACAGACCTGGTGGTTCGACGCGAGCAGTACTCGAGTGCGGAAATAATTGTTCGCGAACAGAAGCTGACTGAGTTCGACGTCGATCTGCATCGCGGACTCGAAGAATATGGATTCGATAATGAAGATGACTTCTTCGTCAACTCGCAGCTAGTCAAGCTTGGCGATGTAGACGTGCGCGTGCCGGCTCTGGAAGACAGTCTTCGAATTTCGTGTGTTCACTTTTTGCGTCACGGAGCGTTCCGGCCGTTGTGGCTGTGCGATGTAGCGCTTGCGGTGGAATCGAGACCGGCTGACTTTGACTGGGACCGTTGTCTTGGAAGCAACAAGCGCGTAGCCGACTGGATCGCATGCACAATCGGGTTAGCTCATCAATTGCTCGGCGCGCGTGTAGATGACACGCCGGTGGCGCACAGGGCGGAGAATCTGCCGAGGTGGCTTTTGCCGAATGTGCTGAAGCAGTGGGAGAAACCTTTCGCGAGAGACCACGGGGTGGCCAGGCATCGCGCGCCTATGTCGAGTTACCTTTGCAACCCCGCAGGTTTGGTTGGGGACCTTCTTAGGCGATGGCCGAATGGGATCGAGGCTACAGTGTACGTGCGTGGACCGTTCAATGAGCTTCCGCGATTTCCGTTTCAGATTGGCGAATGCATTGGCCGAACCGCGAGGTTCGTGGCGCGGGTTCCGAAGTCGCTCAGAGCGGGCGATCATAAGCTGCCGAACGAATAACTGCGCGCCGCAGACTCGGGAGGAATAACAAAGGCCGCCCCCAATGGGCGGCCTTTGTTCCTCGATGTGTTGGCTCCTGAGGTAGGATTCGAACCTACAACCCTCCGGTTAACAGCCGGATGCTCTACCGTTGAGCTACTCAGGAATAAAATCTAAGTCCTGATGAAACCTGAAATTATCAGAGGGCTCGCGCGAGTGTCAACCGACCGTGCGGAGTGGTGCACGTCATATTTTTGCGGAACTCTCGCGCTTTTGCCACCAGCTTGTACCGTAGACTGTCCAATCCGCGGATGCTCAGTCGGATGCGCAGACTGGACCGTCTACGCTACTGGCGGAACCGCAAGCTCATTGGAAATATACTGTAAGTGTCAGCGGACGGATTGTGCTTTATCCGCTCGCCGTGATTGGACCTCTGTTACTCGACTGAAACGGCGGCCCGTGACCCGTGAATTTGACAGTCAGGAATGTGACCCTCGTATGCAAACAAGAACAGCCCGTTACTTTTTAATCGCGATACTCATTCTCTCAACAACGTTCGCGCCTCGTTCGATCGGACAGAGCGGCGGCGGCGCGCCTCAGAACGTCGTATGGAGCAACGTCACAAACTGCTCGATTACCGGAAACAGTTTGCAGAAGACTTCCGGGCGCAGCGATTCTTCCGACGCTGGCGCGCGATCACAACAGACCGTGACCGCGGGCGACGTCGATTTCGAATTCACAGTCGGCGACTTGAACAAAGTTCTGTTCTGCGGGCTCACCCATGCGGCCTCGGGCACGGCCTTCTCGGACATAGACTTCTCAGTCAAGTTGACGGAACTTGGAGCGGCCGAGATTCGTGAGAACAACGCGTACGGCGGAGAGACGACCTATCGCACCGGCGACGTGTTTCGCATAGCGGTGCAAGGGAATGCGGTGAGGTATTACAAAAACGGTGGACTCTACTACACAAGCTCGAAGGCGCCGGTCTATCCGTTGTTCGCGGACGCAGCTTTCCTGACGGTTGGAGGCAGAGTCGATAACGCGGTCATTGGAGCGCTGGCGGTCACATTGTCCGCTAGCTGGACGATGTACCAGCACGACTCGACGCATTCAGGCAATTCGAGTGAATCGCAGATCAGCACGGCTAATGCTGCATTGCTGACGCAGGCCTGGAGTTTCACAACCGGAGATATGGTGACCGGAACTCCACTCGTGGCGGACGGAGTTGTGTACATCGGCTCGTGGGACGGCAAGATGTATGCGCTGCGCGAACGCGATGGAAGTATCCTTTGGACTTATAATGCTGGGACGCTGAAGGTAGATCCTTGCGCGAGTACGTATGGGATCGACAGCACCGCAGCGCTTTCAGGTGGCAAGCTATATTTCGGTACGGGATTGTCGCAGCTCATTGCGCTGAACGCGGCGAACGGTCAGCAAATCTGGAAGAGTCAGCTCGCGGATCCCAATCTCGCATTTCACATTTGGGGTTCGCCACTGGTGTTCGATGGGAAGATCTACATCGGGCTTGCCAGCCACTGCGTTACTCCCTGCATCGCAGGCCGGCTAGTGTGCGTGGATGCGAGCGACGGGAGGGTGCTCTGGAGCTTCGCGACCGCGGCTGAGGGAAGCACCGGCGGCGCTGTGTGGTCCTCGGCTGCAGTCGACGCGTCGCGGCGAATGATATACGTCGGCACCGGCAACTTCTGCACGGGCACTGACCTCCATTCGTCGGCGATAATTGCGCTCAATGCGGACACCGGCGCGCTGATCTGGAGATACAAGAGGCTTCCGCCGGGCGACAAGAATAATCTGGACTTCGGCTCGTCACCGGTGCTGTATGACATAGACGGCACACCGATGCTGGCGCTCCCTTCTAAAGACGGACACTGCTACGGCCTGAATCGAGCAACCGGCGAATTGGTGTGGGACACAGTCGTAACGGACGGCGACTCGAGAGGGGGCAGCATCGCGTCGCCGGCTGCGGCTTACGGCAAGGTATTCTTTGGTGGGACGGTTCAAGTCGCCACAGGATTTTCTGTTGCGCTCGATCAACGCGACGGTCACATAGTCTGGCGGGCTACGCAGTCGCTGCCCATCCTGGGCGCCACGGCAGTCGCCGGAGGTGCGGTGTTTGTCGGATGCGACGACGGGGCGCTTCATGCTTACGATGCTTCGACAGGCGCGGAGATCTGGAATGCGCAACGCAGTCCGATGCTGGGCGGGGTTTCCATCTCAACAACCAGCGTGATTATCGGATCGGTCGATCACAACGTCTATGCATTCACTCTTCCAAGCTCAGGGCCGCCGCCACCGGCTGCGGTCACTGTCAGCTCGCCGGCTGCTGGTGATCAATGGACGAAAGGCGAAAAATACAACGTCACCTGGAATGCGAGCGGCCCGGTGAGCAGGGTCGACGTCAGCATCTCGCGCGATGGAGGAAGTTCCTGGGAGGTCCTGGCCACCGGGCTTGATTCATCAACTGGCGCGCTCGAGGTAAAAGCAAAGAAACCCAAGTCCAATGCTGCTGTAGTGCGTATTACAGACTCGGCAGACTCCACCGTATTCGGACAGTCCGGGATGTTCTCGATCAGATAACCAGAAGTCAGAAGTCAGAAGGCAGAAGGCAGAAAGCAGAAGGCAGAAGGCAGAGATCAGAGGTCAGAAGTCAGAGGTCGGGTCAGAGAGTAAAGTGCGCGACACAACCTTCCGCCTTCCGCCTTCCGCCTTCTGCCTTCTGCCTTCTGCCGTCCTTCCTCAAGGTGAACTGTGACCCACACGCTAACGGTAATGAGCATAACTCTGGCAGCGACCGCTGGGCTGATGCTGTGCGTATGGCTGCTAAGTCTCGCCAGGAAGGACGCGAGCATCGTCGACACTTTCTGGGGTCTCGGGTTTGTTCTGATCGCAGCAGTGTCTTGCGCAATCGGAGAAGGTTACGAGATGCGGAGGATTCTCATTACTGCGCTGACTGCAGTGTGGGGATGGCGGCTCGCGAGTCATATCTTTTTGCGGAACAGAGGCAACGGTGAGGACTTTCGATACAGGGCGATGCGGGCGCGGCACGGCAAGCGCTTTCCGGTGGTGAGTCTCTACTCGGTCTTTGCCGTTCAAGGGTTGTTGATGTGGGTGATTTCGTTGCCGCTTCAGATTGGCGAGATTTCGCGCGAGCCTGCAAGGATCACCTGGCTCGATTGGACGGGCGCGATCGTCTGGCTGATGGGCTTCGCATTCGAGTCGGTCGGTGATCTTCAACTGGCGCGGTTCAAAGCCGAATCGAAGAACGAAGGTAAAGTGATGGACCGGGGACTGTGGCGTTACACGCGTCATCCAAACTACTTTGGTGATGCGCTTCTGTGGTGGGGATTCTTCTTGATTGCGATGTCTACGCCGGCCTGCGCGTGGACAGTGATCAGTCCTTTGATAATGACTGGACTTTTGATGAAGGTTTCGGGCGTGGCGCTTCTTGAGAAGACGTTGATGAAGACTAAACCCGAGTATCGCGACTACGTCCGGCGCACGAATGCGTTTCTTCCGTGGCTACCTCGGTAATGGATTTGGGTCTGAAGTGCCTTTTTGAGATCAGCGGGTGCGAATCAAGATTTCGTCGTGCAGTCGCTCATCTATTTTTCGCAGCCACACTTCAAAGTCAAGCACTCGCTTGTTGAACACTTCGATGGCCCGGTTGGTATCGTAGAGGCCGTCTCGAACTTCGCGACCGAGTTCTGCCATACGAAGTTCCAATCGCTCTTGCCTGGCAGCGAGATCATCTTGCTTGGCAGCGAGATCATCTTGTTTAGTTGCGATCTGATCAACCTTAGCCGAGAGCGCGTCGTACGCGGTGCGCAATTCGGTTAGCTGAAAGACAATGTGGCGTTGTCCTTCCAAGATTGCTTCTAGCATTGGCCGTATTGTCAGTTCCTCGCTCATCTCCAACTCCTTTCTAGCATACGGATTCTACCAAGGCAAGTTCAGTGCGAAATATATTCAGCGCGAAATATAGCTCCCCAATTGGAAGTAAGTCGATCATCGAATGGGTTGCCCATGTTGACTACAACTTGACCGGCGTTGGCAACGCGCACTCAGCGCGTTTATGATGAACGAAGGCAAGATGGTTACGACTGCCGTGGGCGCATCGAACTTCGTCGAGAACAACGCCATGTGGAGTTGAGAACCAGGCGTTGTCTCGACTGTTGACGCAAGGAGGGCGACAATGGACCCGACGTGCACACATCTCGATCAGGTGAAAGACGTCACACCAAGCGCAAACGGTTGCGAAGACTGCTCGAGAACCGGAGACACCTGGGTGCACCTGCGGCTGTGCGAAACCTGTGGCTACGTAGGATGTTGCGACTCTTCGAAGAACAAACACGCGACTCGTCATTTTCAGGCTACGCATCATCCAATAATAAAATCATTCCAGCCCGACGAAGGCTGGGCCTGGTGCTATGTCGATCAAGTCTTTATTGACGGGTTGTGATCGAGTCAGGACCCGAAGCTCAAGCAAGAAAAGGAGGCCTGATGTCTGATTCAAAGAGCGAGATATGGCCGAGTCTCCCGTTGAAGGACTGGCAAGACACATACGCGACGTTGCACATGTGGACTCAGATTGTCGGCAAGATACGGCTCGCGCAAACTCCGCTTGTGAACCACTGGTGGAACACCACTTTGTACTTGACCTCGCGCGGACTCACGACGTCTCCTGTTCCTTATGACACTCGCACTTTTCAGGTTGACTTCGACTTCATCGACCACCGTCTGCTCATCAACACGAGCGACGGCTTAACGAAGTCGCTCGCGCTCGCGCCGCGCTCGGTCGCAACCTTTTATGGCGAAGTCATGGACACGCTCGGTTCTCTGGGGATCGCAGTTCATATTCACGCCAAGCCGGATGAAGTCGCCGAGCCGATTCCGTTTGCCGAAGACCACAAGCACGCTTCGTACGATGCTGAATACGCGAATCGTTTTTGGCGGATGCTGGTACAGGCGGACAGAGTGTTCAAGCAATTCCGGTCTCGCTTCATTGGAAAATGCAGCCCGGTTCATTTTTTCTGGGGAAGCTTTGATCTCGCGGTCACGCGCTTTTCCGGTCGACGCGCGCTGGAGCGGCCGGGAGCGGACGCGATCACCCGAGAAGCTTACTCGCACGAAGTCATCAGTCATGGCCTTTGGCCGGGCGGGGGCGCGGTTGAGTCGCCGATGTTTTATTCCTATACGGCGCCGGCGCCGGCGGGTTTGGAAAACGCATCGTCCATCCAACCGAGCGCCGCAGTGTATGACGTCCAGATGTCAGAGTTCTTTTTGCCGTACGATGAAGTTCGAGAGTCTGATTCCCCCGACGAGTCGCTGCTGGAGTTTCTGCAAAGCACCTATGAAGCAGGCGCGACGCTGGCGAACTGGGATCGCGCAGCGTTGGAGCGCAGTGAATGAAGCGCTTGCTTGAGGGTCTCGGGTTCCAGTTCAAATCCATCTTCAACGGAATTCGTGAGCGGTCCAGATGAGAATACCTATCGCCGTCGTCAGCGTTCTTCTGATTCTCGCTCTACTTTTGGATGCGTTCGAAACGGTCGTCCTTCCGAGGCGCGTAACTCGGCGAATCCGCCTGGCCCGGGGTTTCTATCGTGTAACGTGGATTCCCTTCGCGGCGATAGCCCGACGAATCTCATCACAGAGGCGGCGAGAGTCATATCTCGGCTTCTTTGGGCCGCTTTCGTTGATCATGCTTTTAGTGGTTTGGGCGGTCGGACTGGTTGCAGGTTTTGGCGCGCTGCACTGGTCTCTCGGCACGCGCCTCAACGTGAGCGGAGGGCAAGCAAACTTCGGCTCATATCTCTATTTCAGCGGAACGACGTTCTTCACGCTGGGCTATGGGGATGTGACCGCGGCAGGGACGCTCGGCCGAGTGCTGGCGATTGTGGAGGCAGGTGTGGGCTTCGGCTTTCTTGCGCTTGTGATTGGTTACCTGCCGGTGATCTACCAGGCATTCTCGCGAAGGGAAGCAAGCATAACACTGCTCGATGCGCGAGCCGGTTCACCGCCGAGCGCGGCGGAACTGCTTCGTCGCCACGGCCAGAATATCGCAGAGCTGGATCGGCTTCTGTACGATTGGGAGCATTGGGCGGCTGAGTTGACGGAGAGTCATCTTTCTTATCCGGTCTTGTGCTACTACCGGTCGCAACATAACAACCAGTCATGGTTGACGGCGTTGACGGCTGTTCTCGATGCGAGTGCGCTGGTGATGATCGGGGTTGATGGAGCTTCGAAGCGGCAGGCACAGCTCACGTTTGCGATGGCTCGACATGCAGTGGTGGACCTTGCACAAATATTCAACACGCCTCCGCGCGAGGTCGCGCTCAATCGATTGTCGAAGGATGAGCTGAATCGACTTCGGTCTTTTCTTTCGGCCGCGGGCGTGAAGCTGACCGTCGGGGATGACGCCGATCGGAAGCTCTTAGAGCTTCGGCGAATGTACGAGCCTTACGTAAAATCGCTGGCGGATTATTTGTTAGTGCCGCTTCCGGGTTGGGCGCCGACCGCAGAAGCTTTCGACAATTGGCAGACAAGCGCGTGGGGGCGAATCTCATCGGCAGTCGAACCGCCGCCTTGCTCAGCGTCGCAAGAAGAGGAGCACTTTTAGTGGTCGCTCGAAATTCCTTTTCGACTAGCGCACGCTTCTTGAAACCGCCCGCGCAATGCGAGAGTATAAGACGGTGACCTCGGACGCTTACCGGCCCATTCTGGTGGGCCCCGCAATTTCCTTGAAGCCAACCGGTATTCGATGAGTGTGAATACATCAAGCGCGACTACTGACGCAGACGCACAAACAGAGCACATTTCCGAAGTCAGCCCGCCCAAAGCGAAGAAGCGACGCTGGTGGCTTTGGCTGATTGCTTTTGTAGTACTCGCCATCGCCGGATACTGGCTCCTGACAAAATGGCAAGCTCAAAGCGCGGCCGCTAAACCACCGCGTGACGCTGCCTCCCCGAGCGTCCCTGTAGCGGTGGCCCAGGCGCAGAAGGGCGAAATCCCGGTCTATCTGAACGGCCTCGGTTCGGTGACGCCCTTCAATACGGTTACGGTTCGCAGCCGCATTGACGGCCAACTGCTTAGAGCCACTTTTCAAGAAGGTCAGTTTGTTCGACAGGGCGAGATGCTCGCGGAGATCGATCCGAAGCCTTTTCAGGTTCAGCTCGAACAAGCTGAGGGACAATTGGCTCGCGATCAGGCGCAGCTTAACAACGCCAACCTTGACCTGAAGCGCTATCAAACTCTAGCCGCACAGGGGGTGATTCCCAGACAGCAGCTCGACACGCAGGCAGCAACTGTTCGGCAATTTGACGGCGTGATAAGAGCAGATGAGGCACAGATTTCAAGTGCGAGGCTCAATCTGACTTATTGCCGCATCACTGCGCCGCTCACCGGCCGGGTCGGGCTGCGACTTGCCGACGTTGGAAACATGATTCACGCCACCGATGCCAACGGTCTGGTCGTCATCACTCAGGTGCAGCCCATCGCGGTCCTCTTCACCATTCCCGAAGACAGTCTGAGTCAAGTGCTCAAAAAGGTCAGATCTGGCGAGCACCTTTCGGTCGAAGCTTACGATCGCAGCGGACAAACAAAAATCGCCGACGGACGCGTGTCGACCATCGATAACCAGATCGATC
>JADGNW010000223.1 GCA_017883315.1 Blastocatellia bacterium
CCCACTCGCGTCCCTACGTTTCAGATGACAACCCATTCTCGGAATCGCAGTTCAGAACAATGAAGTACAGGCCGGAGTTTCCGGATCGATTCGGCTCGATTCAAGACGCGCGCGCTTTCTGCCGGCTCTTCTTCGATTGGTACAACACCCAGCATCATCATTCCGGGATCGGCCTGCACACACCTCACAGCGTTCATCACGGATTGGCCGAGGCGCTCAACGACGCGCGGCGGCTAACCCTGAGCGAGGCACATTCGGCTCATCCTGAACGTTTCGTAAGAAAACCTCCAGAGCCTCCTTCTCTGCCGCGCGCCGTCTGGATCAACCCGCCCAACCTGCTGGGCGGCCTGCCGGACTCAGAGCCGGTGCTACACTAAATTCAAATGGTCGGTGTCTCAAAGTCGTTGACACGCGCCGCAGACGCTCGCCGGGTTTCTTGCATTTTGATCCCGGCAGCCGCTATCATACCTTGCGCATACGGACCGAAACCCATACGACGGGTCGGTCGCCGCGGGCTTAATAGAGACTGTCAGGAAAAGCTCCAGATCAACTCGGGATTCTTCAGCGCTCGTGTAATCGAGAGGAACAGACACGCTCAATATGACGTTCGAATGTCCGAAGTGTAAGTCTCCTGTCGCGCGCAATGGTCAACGCTTTTGTTATCGATGCGGTCACGAGCTGGATGCATATTATGAATCGATGAAGCCGAAGTCACAGCCCACCGAGCAGTCCGTTCCGGAAAACATCGAGGTCGCGAAGGATGTCGCGCAGGACTCTCAAGCTCAAGACTCATCGCAGCCACAATTGCCCGCAGGAACCGTTATCTTAGAGCCAAACGCATTCGACAACGAACAACCACCAAACACCCAGCGGAACGCCAATCTCAAAATCCTGCTCCCAACCGGCGATGTCTTCGATCGCGAGATCAGCGACGAAGAAACTCAGATCGGGAAAGGACCACGCAATGACCTGGTCATTGCCGATCCATCAGTCTCGACCGCGCACGCCGTGCTTCGCCGCGATACAGATGCCTACACGATCGCCGATCTTGGAAGTCGCAACGGCACATTCGTAAACGGCGAACGTGTGACAAGTCCGCGCCGCCTTACTCACGGTGATGTGATTGGAATGGGACTCTCGAAGCTGACGTTTCGCCTTGCCGACCACAGCGAGACTGCCTCCATCGAACTCGACGAACTGGCGACGGCATCAAAGCGCGAGGGGCCGCCACCGTTGACCGAAGAATCGCTCGCAGAGGCGGTCGTCATCTCCGGACTTGTTTCGCGGACTGATCTCGATCGCGCTCGCGCGAACGGAAAAGGTCGCAGGCTCTGTCGCGCTCTTGTCGAGGATCGGCTGGCAAGCGAAGAAAGCTTGCGCGATTTGATGAGCCGCACTTTTGAAATCCCAGTAGTTGATCTCGAGACCGCGCATTTTGATGAGAGCGTGATCGCTGAGTTTCCACCGCGTCTTGCCCTCGAGCACAACATCATCGCCGTCGCCAGGGAAGGTGATTCGCTCACAATCGCGGTCGCCGATCCGACAGACAACGACGCGGTCCAGGAAGTCACGAATCAGGTTCAGCCGTCGGTCATCCTCCGCCTGACTACTGCGTCGCAGATACGCGAGCACGTAAACCGGCATTACGGACCAAGACTAATCGGCGTGCTGCCGACGGGCGAAAAGATCGAGTATCCGATCGACAAACACGAGCTTGAAATAGGCAAGGCCGCTCACAACCAGATCGTGCTGACGGATCCGACCGTGAGCAACACTCACGCGATCGTCATAGCACGCGAAGGCGGTTACAGCATCGTCGATCTCGGCAGCCGCAACGGGACCTTCGTTAACGGCGAACGCCTGGGCTCCAAAGCTAGAACCTTGCGGCACGGCGACAAGATTCAGTTGGGGCAGACTGTGCTGACGTTCAGAAATCCGGGCGAGACGGCGGCAAATGTTACAGCAGTGCTTTCTGAAGAAGCTCTGCAGGAAGTGAGAAGCCGCGCCGGAGCGGTGGACTCGGGACCTGAAGAGAACGCAGCTCCCGGAATTGTCCCGGTCCCGGTTCCTTCGAGCGCGCCTCCGGACTCGAAGCCTGCATCCGAAGACCCCGAGCAGGGCACGCCGGGATCTGAAGCAGTCACGCCTGCCGGGGAAGATGACAAGGACGAAAACAAGAAGAAGAAAAAAAAGAAAAAGAAGGAGAAGGATGCTCGCCTCAGGGCTGCGTATGTTACCGCCGCCGGTCGAATTTTTGCCGCTATTTTGAGTGTCGCTCTGACAGTAGCGCTCACGTTCTACCTGATGCGGTCGAGTTCTTCGCCGAGCAAGGAAGGGGTCAAAATCAGCAAGAAAGGTCACGCGAAACTCAAGCTTCCTAAGCCTGGCTCGGGAACGCCGTTTCAGGGCGGAACCTTCGAAGCTTCCGGCGTTGTTCAAGTCCCTGGGACCGATGGCGTTCTCATCGTGGACGACGCGAAGCTCGATGAGATTCTGTGGATGCAGGTTGACGAGTCGGGTAAGCAGAACGGCCCAGTCAAACTGATTGCCCTGGGCGCGAGTGTAGCGGACCTTGAGAGCATCACGTACGGTGACGGCTATTTCTACGTTGCCGGGTCGCAGTATGATCAGAAGGATGGTGCGCAAAACGCGATCGCGCGATTCAAATTCGACGCCGGCAGCCAAACAATCAAAGGCACGGAGGTGGTGCCGAACGTCAGAGACTTCTTGCTGACCAACGTTCCGGAATTGAAGGGCGAAGGCGAGAAGAACGGAAAGGACGGGGGCGTCAACATCGAAGGCATGGCCTGGGACCCCATACGAAACCGGCTTCTGCTTGGGCTCAGATCACCGCAGTTGAACGGCAACGCGTTGATCGTTCCGCTAGTGTTCCAGAATTCGAATGGTCCGTTCTCGATCGACAACTTGAAGGTCGTCGACTCACACGCGATTCAGCTTCCGCTCGAGGGCCTGGGCATTCGCGACATCCAATTCGATAACCACCTCGACGCGTTCTTAATAATCTCGGGAGCGCCCGAGCATC
>JADGNW010000224.1 GCA_017883315.1 Blastocatellia bacterium
AATTTCGCTTCATCTCTCCGAGGCTGTCGCCCCCGAATTTCTCTCGCGCAGCATCGGCCAAAACTATCGCGACCATTGCTTCTCCGATCACTCCGGCGGCGGGTACAGCCACGATGTCCGAGCGTTCAAAAGCGGCGGCTGATTCCTGTTTGGTGACCACGTCGACGCTCGCCAGCGGCTGTCTCAGAGTCGATATCGGTTTCAAGTGGCCGCGAAATCGAACGTCTTCACCGTTGGTTATCCCGCCTTCGATCCCGCCCGCTCGATTGCTCGGTCGAGTGAATCTCCGCTCGGTTTCATTATATCCAATCTCATCGTGCGCCTGCGACCCGGTGCTTCGGCTCACTTGGACGCCCGCGCCGATCTCGACGGCTTTAACCGCAGGTATGCACATAATGGCTTGAGCGAGGCGCCCGTCGATTTTTCGGTTCCACTGCGTATGCGAGCCGAGCCCCGCGACGACCTTGTGCGCGACGACTTCGAAGATTCCTCCCAACGTGTCTTTCGATTCCTTAGTGGCGTCAATCAGCGCGATCATTTTCTGTTCGGCGTCGTTGTCCGCACAGCGCAGGGGAGATTCGTCTGCAATCGCGGCGATCTGCTCCCACGTTGCTTTGATTGGCTTATCAGGCACGCCGCCAATCATCGCGGTGTGGCTGGCAATCTCGACTCCGATTTCTTTGAGCAGAAGCTTGGCGAATGCTCCAACAGCTACTCGAGCGGCGGTCTCGCGTGCGCTTGCACGTTCGAGTATGTCTCTCAGATCGTGAGTGTCGTATTTGAGTCCACCCGCCAGATCCGTGTGACCGGGCCGGGGTCGGGTGAGCTTTCGAGCGCGCTTCTCATCAGCGAACTCGCGAGGCTCGGATGCCATCACGTCTTGCCAGTTCTCGAAATCACGATTGCGAATCAGTAGCGAAACCGGCGACCCTAGCGTTCTCCCGTGCCGTACACCTGAAATGATTTCAACTTCATCGCTTTCGATCTTCATACGTCCGCCGCGACCGTAGCCTTGTTGTCTCCGCCAGAGTTCTCGATTGATAAAGGCAGGATCGATTGGCAGTCCAGCAGGCAAGCCTTCGATGATCGCAACCAGGCCTTTGCCGTGAGATTCACCTGCTGTGATGAAGTTGAATTGGCTCATATTGGGGGCTCGGTCGCCTCATGCCACCTCAAGCTGACGACCCCGAAGGTACTTGATCTTATCACGAAGCTCTGCTGCTCGCTCGAACTCGTAGTTCGCAGCAGCGGCTCGCATCTGTCTCTCTAACTTCTGAATCGTCGCCGCGATGTTCTCCGCTGAATACTCCTCTGCTTCTTCGGCGACGCTCGGCATTTTGAAGTAATCCATTTCAACAATCGACACGAGAGTCGAACCGATCGCCTTCACGATCGATGCAGGAGTGATGTTGTGCTCGCGGTTGTAAATCGCTTGCCTCTCGCGGCGACGCTGAGTCTCGCCAAGCGCCCGGCGCATTGAATTGGTCATTCGATCAGCGTAAAGGATCGCCTGGCCGTTGATGTTGCGAGCCGCTCGCCCGATCGTCTGAATCAACGACTGCTCCGATCGCAGGAAGCCTTCCTTGTCCGCATCGAGAATCGCAACCAGCGACACCTCCGGCAAGTCCAATCCCTCACGCAGCAGGTTAATGCCGACCAATACATCGAACTCACCCGCGCGCAGGTCGCGAAGTATTTTGATGCGATCAAGCGTCTGAATCTCAGAATGCAGGTAGCGCACTCGCACGCCGAGCTCTGCGTAGTATTCGGTCAGGTTCTCCGCCATCTTCTTTGTGAGAGTAGTCACCAGCACGCGTTCGTTTTTAGCCGCGCGCATTCGCACTTCATTCAACAAGTCGTCGATTTGACCCTTTACCGGCCGCACGTCGACCACGGGATCGATCAATCCGGTTGGGCGGATGACCTGTTCGACGAACTCGCCTGAGGTCTTCGACAACTCGTAAGGACCGGGCGTTGCGGACACGAACACCAACTGGCCCATTCGTCCTTCCCACTCTTCAAAGTTGAGCGGGCGATTGTCCATCGCTGACGGCAAACGAAAGCCGTACTCGACCAACGTTTTCTTGCGCGACTGATCGCCGTGATACATGCCTCGAACCTGCGGAATGGTCTGATGGCTCTCGTCGACCATCACCATCGCGTCGCGCGCCAGATAATCGAGCAAGGTCGGCGGCGGCTCGCCCGGCTTGCGTCCGGTCAAGTGGCGTGAGTAATTTTCAATCCCGTGACAATAGCCAAGCTCCTTGAGCATTTCGATGTCATAAAGCGTGCGCTGATGCAGCCGCTGGGCTTCCAGTAGTTTCCCCTGTTCAATCAGTTGCGGCTCCCACCAATCGAGTTCTTCCTTGATCGTTCCGATCGCGCGCTTGATTCTGTCCGGCGGCATCACGAAGTGAGACTTCGGATAGATGGGCAGCCGCTCGTGCGTTTCGATCACCTCGCCCAACAGCGGATCGATAGTCGAAAGCGATTCGACTTCATCGCCCCAGAACTCGATGCGAAGGGCGCTCTCCTGATAAACCGGATATATCTCAACCACGTCGCCGCGCACTCGGAACATGCCGCGCTCGAAGGAAGTGTCGTTGCGCTGATATTGAATCTCGACGAGTTTCTTCAGCAGTGCGGTGCGCGACAACTGCTGGCCTCGCTCGACGAATGCGACCATGCCGTAATAGGCATCGGGATCGCCGAGACCGTAGATGCACGATACGCTTGCTACGATTATGCAATCGCGCCGCTCGAACAAAGTTCGCGTAGCCGAGAGCCGCAGCCGGTCTATGTCTTCGTTTACTGTGGATTCCTTCTCTATATA
This sequence comes from Blastocatellia bacterium, assembly GCA_017883315.1. Classification (GTDB taxonomy): domain Bacteria; phylum Acidobacteriota; class Blastocatellia; order UBA7656; family UBA7656; genus Onstottus_A. Next base: position 2,834 of record JADGNW010000224.1, read on the forward strand.
AGTGTCGGTCGAGGGAATATAGGCCTCCGGCTGATAGTAATCGTAATAACTAACAAAATATTCGATCGCATTTTGAGGGAAAAATGACTTGAACTCCTGATAGAGCTGGGCCGCGAGCGTTTTGTTGTGCGCCATCACAAGCACGGGCCGGTTAATGCGCTCGATGACCGCGGCCATCGTAAAGGTCTTGCCGCTTCCGGTCACGCCGAGCAGCACTTGATGCTGCACGCCTTCTTCAAGCGCACGCACCAGATGCTCGATCGCCTGGGGCTGATCGCCTTGCGGAACGTAGTCACATACAAGCTTGAAGTCCATTGTGCGCCTTCTGGTTCGCCTGCGTCATGACAGGCGCGAATTCAGTCGAATATGCAACCGGAGAGTATACAAGCATGCTTGAAGCACGGGCAATCACGCGCAAGAGTAGTGGCACAAAAAAAATTCACACAAAAGTTCATCGTTCGCACTGTTAGTGCTTGACATCGATTAGGCGCATGCCGATAATGCGGAGTGCCATCACATCGCCCTTAGTCAAGCAGTAGAAGTTCCACGCACGTTGACAGCAATCCAATAGTAGAGGTTCGGCTATTAACATAGTCACTCAAACCGATATCCATGGTGTCGAGTTTTTCAGACGCGGCAAAGTCAGAGATGTCTACGCGATCGAAGACAAGCTGTTGATCGTCGCAACCGATCGCATCTCTGCTTTTGATGTCGTTCTGCCGGACCCGATTCCATACAAAGGCGCGGTGCTAACTGCGTTCTCGGTGTTCTGGTTCGACTTCTTGAAAGACGTCGTTCCAAATCATCTGATAGCCACGGATGTCGGCGCGTATCCGGAGCCGCTGCCCTCCTACCGCGATCAACTGGAATGCCGCTCGATGTTGGTAGCGCGGACAGAGGTCTTTCCGTTCGAGTGTGTGGCGCGTGGCTACCTTGCAGGTTCGGGTTGGAAGGAGTATCGGCAGACCGGCGAAGTGTGCGGCATAAAACTACCACCGGGGCTGCGCGAGTCGGACAAGCTTGACGAGCCGATCTTCACGCCGGCGACGAAGGCCGAGACCGGGCACGACCTCAATGTCAGTGAACGAGAAATGGCCAACAGCATCGGCGAGGAGGCGACTAGCGAGCTGAAGCGCCTGACACTCACACTCTATTCGCGAGCGGCGGAGTATGCTGATTCGCGGGGAATAATAATCGCCGACACCAAGTTTGAGTTCGGCACAAAAGATGGAAAAGTGATTCTGGTTGATGAAGCGTTGACGCCGGACTCATCGAGGTTTTGGCCAAAGGAATCGTACCAGGCGGGTCGAGGTCAGCAGTCATTCGATAAACAGTACCTGCGCGACTACCTCGAAACGGTCACGTGGGACAAGCAGCCTCCGGGGCCAAACCTGCCTGAGACGGTGATAGCGCGGACGAGTGAGAAGTACCTTGAGGCGTACAGACTAATGACTGGAGCAACCGTCGAGGGATCGGGTATCAGGAGTCAGGAATCGGGATTCAGGGCTTGCACTTCCTGAATCGTGAGTCCTGTATCCTGCATCCTAGACCTATGACAGTTCTCGACTTCTTAGTCCTGCTGGTTGTATCCGTATCAGTCGTCTCAGGGGCCACAAAAGGAATCATCAGAGTAATAGTTTCGGTTGCGTTCACCGTAGCCGGGCTGGTTTTGGCAGCGCACTCGTATATTTACGCTGCGGACTTGCTGCGCATCTTCGTGGCCGGTTGGCTGGCGAACCTGTTCGGGTTTATTGCCGTGTTCTTCCTGGTGGTCGTCGCTGGAAGCCTCTTGTCGTGGCGGCTGCGCGGCGCACTGAAGCGGGCGCGGATGGGTTGGATGGATCATGCGCTTGGAGGCGCACTCGGGTTGGTCAGAGGATGGCTGATATGCTCGGTCATTTACCTCGCGCTGACGGCTTTCCCCGTGAAACCCGAGGCCGTCGAGCAGGCGTACTTCAGCCCCGCGCTTCTCGAAGGAACACGAGTGATCGCGTATCTCACTTCGCGGGAGTTGAGGGAGCGATTTTTCAACGGCAATGAAACCGTCAGGCAACTTTGGCAACAGAAACGTTAAATAAAAAAAAGTACTCATGCCACTACAGGAGAATCGAGATGAAGAAAAAGTTGGAAGAGCTCGTAGCTGAAATGGTCGAGCGTGGAATACTGTTTGAAGATGCGGTGGCGGAATTTGAAAAGTATTTTGTCCTGTCCGTCCTCAAGAAAACGAATGGTAATTTATCAAAGACCGCAGAAGTGCTGCGTATCCATCGCAATACTCTTTCAAAGCGCGTGGAAAAGTACTATCAGAATGGCCGTATGATTGGCGCACGACATCGCCGGCCTCGTGTCCACCAGCCGGTCCAGGCGGCGAAAGCGGCAGCGGCAAAGAGCAAGGCCTAATGATGCCGATACCTGTTGCCCGGGAATATCCGATGATCTTTGAGGTGCAGGGAAAACGCGGATCGCCGTGCTGTTGAGGGCGCGGTTTCAGTTGATTGCCAGAAGCTTTTGGATGTCGGCCTCGATTTCTGCCACCTTCCTGGGTCCGGCTCCAATGTACTTCCGAAACACTTTCAAATCTCGAGTGACGAGATAGGTGGTGGGAAAAGCTATCACGTTTAAGTCGTACGCCTGATCGTCATCGCCCATCAGCACCGTGTACTTCATTTTGTTTTTGCCGACAAAGGGTTTGACTTCCTTAGCCTCGCCCGATGCCATCGTAATGCCAATCACTTTGACGCCTCTGTCGGCATACTTTTCCTGGAGCTTGTTAAGCGCGGGCACCTCGGCAATGCATGGTCCGCACCAAGTCGCCCAGAAGTCGAGCACCACGATGCTGCCCTTAAGCTGATCCGCCGTTATTGCCTTGCCCTCCAGGTCCTGGAGATTAAGGGGCGGCAGGGCTTTGAGTTCATTGCCCGATGCGGAAGCTGCGTCACCCGGTGTTTGGCCGGCTCGCATCGAGAAAGCGGGCGCCGCCAGCGCCACGGTAAACACGATGAGTAAAATCTTTTTCATATCGGGCGTCTTCATATCGGGCCTGGCGGAACCGGCTGATGTCAGCAGCCACGGCGTTCTCCGCGGCGTTAGAATTGTAGCCCACGCGAGTCGCAACGAGCAATGCGCGCCAACGCTGGGTAGCGGTTCAGTTTAGAGTTCAAGCTTCAGCTTGCGCATCGTAGTCAGCAGCCTGAAGGGTGAACTCTGAACTCAAACTGAACCACTACCCTACCCCACGTAAACTTGAGAATGGCCGGTCGATGTAGTAGACTCCTGCTTGAAAAAAAATGGAGGAAACCTGTGAGCCCTGAATTGAGCCAGCTCATTGAGCTCCAGGAACTCGACCTCGAGATACAACGCGTATCGGGTCGGCTTTCGAGAATACCGGAAGAGCGCGATAGCACAGAGAACGAATTTAAACAGCACGCCGCGGAATTCCTGGACCTAAAGAGCAAGCACGAAGAAACCCTCGAAGATCGCAAACAGCTAGAAATCGAACTGGCTACCACCCAACAAAACTACGAGAAGTTCGAGCAGGACAAGACCCGGGTCCGCAACGAGAAGGAATATACTGCGGTCCTGCGAGAAATCGACACGACTCGCAAGCATATCGGCACGCTCGAGACGGATATCCTCAAGCGAATGGAAGAGCTTGAAAACCTCGATGTTGAACTTGCCGCCCAAGCCCCCGACGTTGAACGCATGCGCACAGAGGTCGACTCGATTCTCGCCGCTCTGGACGAGGAACGCGACGCGGCCAACCGGCAGTTGTCGGAATTTAGCGAGCGCAGAAAGAAGCTGGCGGGGCAGATGTCGAGACCGCTCTTCGCGTCCTACGATCGGATGTCGCGTCTGGGACGGGGGCAGGCACTCGCAGAAGTGGGCAGCGATCGCATCTGTGCGGCGTGCCGCGTAAGGGTGCGGCCAAAAATCTTCAGCGACGTTCGCAAGGGAGATCAGTTGGTCACTTGTGAGAACTGCGGGCGTATTCTGTATTACCGTAATGAAACCTCTCACTCTGCTGGAGCTACAACGATGGACTAGCGCCAGACACCGGTCTCTGGTTTCAGTCTGTGGATAAATTAACACGCACTGCGCTGTCGTATTATCTCGAGCGTGATTCGTGAAACAACAAGCCACGAATCACGTTTCATTTTCTACTTGGGGTTTTAAATCATAGTGAGCGGACAGGCGCCTGATAGACTACACATCGAAGGGATCGCCGAATCGTGGCTTAAGGCGCCCGACGGAGCAGATCAGGCGCTGCTGCTTTACCGGCCGGCGGTGTTTGTTGAATGCTCGGTCAATTTTCGAAGCCTGCGCGCGGGATTGAATCACTCTGAAGAGCGCAATTATTCAGCATGGCTTCCCGAAGCGGACCTTGCCATAGATTGGGATTCTTCCGCGCGCAAGTTCGACGGGCTGACGCATCTTATCTTACAACCTGATCCCGCCATTGGTTACCGGCCGGGAACCCATCAGACAACGAAGGCTGAGTTTGAACAATGGGTCGCCGAGCTGATCGAAAAGCTGGTAAGAAACGAGCGGCTCCGAATTTATTTCAACCCCGTGTTCGGACTCTTCTCATCCCCAGGAGATGAACTCGACGACTTTCTCGCTCGAGTTGCGGACGCCGCGCTCGGCCGTATCGGGCCGGAGATGAGAAGGCTGCGTAATCGATTCGAGCGGCAGCTCGAACAAGTGCGCGAGGCTCAGGCTTCCAGGGGATCTCTGGCGGAGAGTTTCAATCTCGAGAGTTTCATCTCAAACAAGCTGCACTTCTTCGAAAGCGAAAACAGATTAGCGGGGATGTTCTCAACACTGGCGGGCGCGGTCTTCGGTTCCTCCGAGCCGCGGTCGCAGGAAGAAACATACCGGGCCGATGAAGCCGAGCTGCGAGAGGATCTCGATCGCATCGAGCAAGAGGCCAGCGACGCGTTGCGCGCGCTGTACGATGAGTACCTGATGCTTGCCAACGAATACGATACTTTTGAGATCGGACTTCAGCCCGACAATATTCAGGTCATTCGCGGCATTCTGTTATGGGCGCCAGTCGATGAGTAGAGCAAGAGGAAAGAACTGCGACGGGGAGAGGGGGCGACTCGGTGACACCGCGAGTGTATTCTTTCTGTCGCCGCGTCCCCCCAGCCCCCCGTCGCCGCGTCTTTGCAGCCTTTCTCGCTTCTTGCGTTTTGGCCTTTATCACTGACTATGCAACTACCGGCTCGACTCGGAATAATAACCAAACCGAACGAACCGCGCGCGGGGGAACTGGCGGCGCGGATCGCCGAATGGGCCGCCGATCGCGAGATAAACCTTTTCGTAAATGACCGAGTTCAAGACTTGCCTCCGGGCACTTTCTCCGCTTCCGCGCGAGAGATAGCCGATAATTGCGATCTGCTGATTGTGCTCGGAGGCGACGGCACGATGATCTCGACTGCCAGACTCGTAGCCGGGCGTGGCATCCCCGTGCTTGGCATCAATCTCGGTACTCTTGGTTACCTGACCGAGTTCGCAATCGACGAAGCGATACCGGCGCTCGAGTACGCGGTTCGCGGCGAATATGAAATCGAGCAACGCACAATGCTCGCTTGGCAAGTGCTTCGGGATGGCGATCAAGTCGGCTCGGGAACGGCGCTCAATGACGTCGTAGTCAACAAGTCAACGCTTGCCCGGATAATAGACATCGATTGCTGGGTGGGCGCGCATTACGTCACCGGGTTTCGTGCAGATGGCTTGATTATTGCGACGCCTACCGGCTCGACCGCGTACAACCTCTCCGCCGGCGGACCCATCATCGCGCCCGGCACCGACGCGATTTCTATTTGTCCGATTTGCCCGCACACGCTGACCAATCGGCCTCTCGTGCTTCCGTTCACCGCCGAAATCAGGCTGCAGATGAACACGCGGGAACAAGAGGTAATGTTGACTGCCGACGGACAGACGGGTATGCCGTTGATGGCGACCGATAAGGTTTTCATCCGCAAAAGCGAAAAGACCTTCAACACAGTCTGCGCGAAGGACCGGGATTACTTTGAAATCTTGCGAAACAAATTGAGATGGAGCGGCAGGTAACGAATCGTGAAGAGCGCTGCGTGATTCGTGACAGATTCGCTAAGCGCGCTTGCTTGTAGTCTAGATATTTCGGTCACGCATCACGCATCACTTCCTCATCGAGGCTAACGATGCTCTTACCTATCGGCGATGACAATCAGGGGCGGCTGACCACACCTTACGTGGTCTACATCATTGTAGCCATCAATGTCGCGGTCTTTTTGTTACAGCTTTCCGACGACAGGTTCACGCTCGCCTATTCCGCGGTGCCCTACAAACTCACGCATAACGTGACGGTCGTTCCGCCCGGCCACGGAGCGCTGCAGCCAGGCATCGAGGCGGACCCTCGAGTCGCTTCCGGTCTGGTACCCGTGCGAGGTGTGCCCCAGGAGCCCGGACCTGGCTTCATCTGGCTGACTCTACTTACTTCGATGTTCATGCACGGCGGCTTCATGCACATTGGCGGAAACATGCTCTATCTCTGGATATTCGGGGACAACATAGAAGACAACTTCGGACACGGAAAGTTTCTGATCTTTTATTTGGTATGCGGAGTGGCAGCGTCGCTCGCACAGATTTTTGTAGATCCCAATTCGCCGATCCCTTCGTTGGGTGCATCGGGTGCGATAGCCGGCGTGCTCGGCTCCTACCTAATAATGTTTCCCCGAAACCGTGTGCGCAATCTTGTGTTCCTGGGATTCTTCTTCACCACGATTGAGCTTCCAGCCGTCGTCGCACTCGGCTTTTGGATCGCGATTCAGATATACAGCCAGTACACGGCAACTTACCAGCACGCCCAGGGTGGCGTAGCTTACATGGCGCATATTGGCGGTTTCGCAACGGGACTGGTGCTATGCCTCTTTCTTCGGCGGCGGCAACGGCCTTCCTATTAAGGATAGACGTCAGCTCGCGAGGAAGTCAGTCTCAAGACTTCTCGGTAGAACGAGAGAAAGGAGTCAATGATGGCAACAGAAGTCCCGGAGCATTCGGGTGTGATCATCGAAGAAACGCCGCTCGAGGAGATGAATCTTCCGCAGCTCGACACCTTTCAGTACAAGCACAAAGGCAATGAGATAAACGTCTCGTTCACCTGTCCTGAATTCACGGCGATTTGCCCGTTCTCGGATTTTCCCGACTTCGCCACTATCACGATCGACTACATACCAAACGAGCTCTGCGTCGAATTGAAGTCGCTCAAGCTCTACATCAACGCGTTTCGCTCGGTGAAGATCTTTCACGAGCACGTGGTCAACCGGATCCTCGAAGACTTCGTGCGCGCGTGCGATCCGATCTCTGTCGATATCGAAGGCGACTTCAACATACGTGGGAATATCAAGACGGTTATCCGCGCATCGTACAGGAAAGAATAGTTCAGGGTTCCGGGTTCAGGGTTCCGGGTTCCGGGTTCAGGGTTCAAGGTTCAGGGTTCAGAGTTCAGAGTTCCCGGTTCAGAGTTGAAGGTGCGGCGTTCCTGAGTTGTCGGTTGATTAGTGTTGATCGAACCAGCAACTGCAACCATAAGCTCCAGACTCCGAACCCTGAACCCTGAACTCTGAACCCCGAACCGGGTGCTTCCTATGGAAATGGAGAAGTCATTCTACGTCGTGACGTTCAAGCCAGCTTACTTAAGGCTCGTGCGATCTCGCTCGGAGTCACTCGCCGATGAAGCCGACGACGCAGCCACGCAACGAATGATAGTCGCGCTCACTCAAGGCGGTTTCGGTCAGGACATTGTTGATGAAGAACGGCAAGCAAAGGAACGCTTTCTCGAATATCTTTTTTTCTCGAGCGATCTCGATCTTCCACGAACTGCTGAAGTGTTCGATGAGTACTTCGAGCTCGAGCAGGCCACTGAGTTCATCGACCTGGACGAAGAATTGTAATATGTAGCGCTGCTTACTTCTTCTTGAAGATGAAAACATATTCGTGCTTGAAGATGTAGAACCCGCCGACCAGCGCGCGATAGCGCCATAGCTGTTTCTGATCTCTCTTCGCGCGAGTCTCTTCAAAGTTCTTTACGACGATGCTCTTGAGAGAATAGCTTCGCTTGAGCACTTCGCTCATGCAGTAGAACCCCAGCGGGATCCATTCACCCTTCGAGTATTTGTCTCCAATCACCAGCCCGAAATATCTTCCGCGTTCAAGCACCGGCGTGATGTTGTCCAGAGTCTCGCCAAACATCTTTATGAACTGCGAAATGCTCTTCGCATTCGATAAGTCCTTCTCGTCGTCCGAGAAGCTAATGATGTCGTGATAGGGTGGATGCATTATCAGAAGCTGCACTTGTTTCACGCGGAGCTTGTCCAGCATCCGTTGCGCGTCAACGGTCCGGGCGTCGCCACTGACAATCTCAGTTCTTACCGAGTGCCGGTTTTTCTCTTGCCCAACCAGCTTTTCAGCTTCGTTTGCGACTTCGGCATTCAGGTCGATGCCGATGCCGTTTCGGCCCAGCCTTCTACATTCGATCAACGTGGTCCCGCTTCCGACAAAAGGGTCGAGCACCCAATCGCCCTTCTTGGTATAGCGGAGCATGAGTTGATGCGGAATCTGCGGAATGAAATTGCCCCAGTACCACGCGAGATGCGCGCCGGTGGAATCACGTTTGGGCAAGACCCATAGACTGTCAGTGATGATGTCGGTGGACTCTTGCCATCGATTGAGATTGATGTCGTTGATCGAAGAGGTTCTGACTTTCGTGACGCCGCGCTCGAGTCGCTTGACGTAGTACCGTGCGCGCTCGATTGTGCGGGCGTCGAGAATCTGATCGAGTTCAGAATTCAGGACGTCTCGCCGCAGAGCGACGAAGTCCCCTTTTGATTCCACTTCGACCAACATACCAGAATCCCGTGAAGCGATCAGCCGCTTCAGCTCGCCCGTCTTCTTTCGAAGCGTAGCGATCTCATCCAGTGAGTCCAGTTCGCCGAGTGCCGCAATTAACTCGTCTCTCTTTAGGTTAATAGAGCCGTAGCTCGTCGGCGCCGCTTCGATATCTTCGACCAGAGCTTGTTTCATTCGTTTGTTCGGGCCCTTAGCGTGCTTTGCGGGTCTTTGCGTCTTTGCGTGACGAATTTCCGCAAAGCACGCTAAGAGGCAAGCGCTTCTGTGACCGCGGCGACAATCATATCGGAGAGCACCCGATACATCGCCTCGCCCTCTTCTCGCGAAGCTGCCTGCGGATCGCCGAAATAAGCTTCGGTTCCGCCGGCTTCTGTGAAACTCCGCGCGCCCTCCCTGATCTTTTGTGCGATCGAAATCGGAACTCGATCGAGCGACTGGCGAATTTCCTCATTCACAAGCTCGGGCCGAGCGGCCATCACAAGCGAAGTCTCATAGGAACCCGCATGACAATCGCCTCGGCGAAACTCTTCGGTGAGCTTCTCGGCCCAACGGCGCTTTCGCTTGTCTGGAAACGCGACGATGTGGCCGGTCTCCTGTTTCACCTTGTCGATAGCTTCATTGATCGACGCGACGTGCTCGGGCTCGAGGTGCGAATTCGCGATCACGACCAGTCGCGCGCCTTGTTCGTAGAGCGACACACAGATGTCGTGAATTAATGCAGCCGCCGTTTCTTTCCTGATCGAAATCGTGCCTGGAAAGTCTGAGCTGAAATCAGTGACGCTGTAAGAGAGCGCAGGCAGCACGAGGGTTTCAATTCCCTGCCCTTTGAGTTTCTCCGCAGCATATCGCGACATTTGTTCTGAGATGATCACGTCGGTCGCCAGCGGCAAGTGCGGCCCGTGAGCTTCAGTCGATCCGATGGGAAGTATCGCGACGACGCCACGCCTGATGGCTTCGCGGGCTTCTTTCCAGGTGAGGTTTTGAAATGCAGTCATCGTGCGTAGGCGCCTTGTACGGCGCTATCTATCCCATCCCATCCGTTCTCGCAGCGATGTAATATGTGCTACGTGATGGCGGCCGTGCCACGCGTACAGACACACGTTCTGCGCCAAGCTCACCACTCCAATCTCAGGATGCCGAAACGTGCGCTGGAAATCTGCCGGCGTGAGTGACTTCAACATCAGGACCCAACGCCGATGAAGCGATTCAAGCAACGCAAGCGACACTTCAACCGGCGCCGTTCGAGCTTCCTCAAGTTCGGCCCAACGATCTTCGTGATAAGCCCTGATCGTAGGTTCTTCTTCGGTGAGCGCAAGCTTGAACCGGCAATAGCTGTTCAAGTGGCTGTCGGGCACATGATGGACGACTTGCCTGACGGTCCATCCGCCCGGCCGATAAGGTGTGTCGAGTTGTTCCGGCGTTAAGCCTTCAACTGCGGCTCGAACCTTAGCGGGTGCTTCTACTATCTCATCAATCGCGTGATGAATGTCTTCATCTGTCGGTGCGCCTTCCAATTTGAAACGTCCAATAGGGAATCGAAGATCAGTCACTGTTGCTCCTTCATGCGGTACCGTAGACTGTCGAGTCTGCGGATGTCTTCTCAAACGGCCCAGAGTCTTTCTCACCGTTGACGATCATCCACAGATTGCAGAGTCTACAGCACGGGATCATCCTCAATCACCCTGTTGGCGCCACACGTAGCGTCTGCCATTCCAGTAAATCAACGCGCTGGCTGATTCGCTTCTCTCGACGTGTAACGCGTCGCCTTTCAGCAGTGCCGCCGTAGCTTTTCCAACTTTCCGGGCGGCGGTAGCTTTCGGAGTTACGTTCCATATATCCATCCAGTCGAAGTTGTCGCCGCCGTTTCCTACTTCGGTTCCGGCGCCGATAAACAGAACCTTGTTGGTGGATGAATGGCAAACGGCAATGCCGATCTTACCGCTGCTCTTCTGTTTGACGAGAATCGCGATGTCAGGCTTCCCGTCTCCGTCGAAATCCCCGCTAAGATACGAGGGCTTCATGTGAGAAGAGAATTCATATTGCCGATCAAGCCCCGTTGCTTTGAAGAGCCTGGTTGCTGATTCCGGGGTGGCCGTTGACTGCCGTGGATTCTGCGGGCCTTGAGCAAGGGCGGCATGGGCAAGCATCAAGAGGATACAAAGAATTGTCTTCATTTCTCGCTCGCGTGCGAAGCGGCCTACTTCGCGGCTATGGCTAGCTGCTCTCATCAATCTTTGCCCTCAGCACGTAGTATTCTTCCGCTGGCGACCCTGAAATAGTTATCCGCCCGTTTACGCTCCCATCCTTGTATTCGACATAAAACTCGCCGGAGCGCGGACTACCGCTTCCGGTGATAATGGCATGGTTGTCTTCAATCTCTTTCTTTATCTGAGCGGTTAGAGCTTCCATCAATTCACTCTCAATGAATCTGTTGTCACCTTCTTGATTAATCATAAAGGCGGTTGAAGATGAGAGACTTGCTTTGGTGCCGCGGGCTCCCATGGTTCCGCCGCCCATTCCGACGTCTCCTCCAATCCTGGCGCCTGGACCAGGAGACTTGTTTATGCCCTTGTAAGCAGTCTGCTCCACAGACCTCTCGAGAGAGAACTTAGAAAGGAAGGCGCTTTGCGGAATACGCATGAGCA
>JADGNW010000225.1 GCA_017883315.1 Blastocatellia bacterium
CAAGACCATGGGCGAGAATGGCGGCGACTCTCGTGTGAAAGAAGTACAGAATCCGGTAGTTCGTCCCCTGAAGCCCAATGCGCAGTTCGTAGATGCCGTCCCGCAGATAGTCCGCTTCGGGGCGACGGAGTTCGTGCCCCAATTCTTGAAGTCGCTCGATCCTGACTCGACATTTGTCCTGGGCCTTGGCCGGTAAAGCGTCCAACCATTCAAGCACCGGTACCGTGCTGTCATCTTCCTGATAGAACACCACATGGGTTTTGGGCACGGAACAGTCCTCTTGTTAAACACGTCGATGTTCGCATTATTGCGAACATCGGTCAAGTAGCCGCTTACTTCAGAGTCGTCGATGCCGGTCCTTCCTAGATCAGAGCCCTTCTCATTGCAGCCTCCATCGCAACGAGAATAGCAAACCGAGGAGGGCTCAACGCGGTGCCGTCCTCCCTTTAGAGGCGCCAGGCACGGCACTGATCAACGCCCTCAACGCCCGGTTGATCGACTCCGCCGTGCTGAATACCTCCGCCACGTCGGAATCAACAACAACTACCAGCGGTGACGCTGCTGCCATTTTCTTTGCGAATCGGTTCGGACGCCCTTTATCGTAGTCGAATCGATATTCCTTTCGCATCTCAGCAGTCGCCGGTTTTGTCTGCTTATCTGTTTGTGTTCTTTTCATAGTCTTCACGCTCTCTCTGTGTAGCTGGCCGAGCGGTGATTATCCGGACCAGATTCTCCTCTGGCTCAGTGAAACAAACCAGCATAACCCGTTAGTCGCGACATCTTCTCGGAAAGCGAAGCCGTCAGGTGCTATCCGCAATATAGATGACAGGTGACCGACGTGCAGTCTTTGGTTGGATCAGGTATGTGAACAACTAGTAAGGAACGCGACCGGCGATTATGACACGATCTTTTGCTCTTCGATAATCACGCCGTGAAATTGAGGCTTCTGCGGCTGTTTAGTCCAGTTCGGCCGGAGGTCCAGAATTCGCTGGCACTTTTCGATTCCCGTGCGCGCACGTTCTGCATAGGCGCCGGCCGCATTTGCTGCTTCAGCTTTTTCGAACATTCCTAGAGCTCGGTCTACGTCTTGAATTAGAAGTGCAACTTCGCCTCCCTGTACGGCTGCTCGAGTGAGCAACGGATCATCAGGGCAGGCGTTCACCAGCCTCTCGTATTCGACGGCTGCTTCCTTGTTCATCTCGGACTCTCGCAGATATTCGCAGATAACAATCCAATCGCGAGCCGGAATTCGCGGCGCGACGTTGTTGTCGGGGAACGCCGAGAGCAAACCGTCGTACGCATAGAGCGCGGCCTCTTTGTCCTGGCCGGCGAGATGTTGGCGTATCAGCCTCGCGTACATTCCATTGAGCCTGTCGAAGTTCGATGTGTGTTGATAGACCTGAATTGCAGCCATCAGCGCGTTGGTGTCGTTCGGCTGTTTGCCTAGATGTGCTCTGAGCTTTCTTTCCGCCAGAACAGCGTCGCCTTTATCCAACGCTTCCAGAGCGTCAGTGACCGCAGGCGCGGCGGAGAAAGAAACCATAGCCTCGATCTTCGGATTGATGTGTTCTTCCTCATACTTTGTAACCTTCATCATCATCGCGAAGCACACGCCAAAAGCGAAGCCCGCGAAGTGAGCCGAAAAAGCTACATTCGAGACTGATCCCTGTAGCTTATCGAGATACCAGGCCGCTACTTGTGCGGCAAAGTAACCGATGATGAAAATATACCCGGGCAGCATCACAACAACTGGCCGTTTCCCGAAGAGCCGTGCAAGCACCCGGAGCAGTGACAGTAGTTTTATTTTCGTCTTGGGAAGCCTGAACAAGAAGGCTCCCATCGTGGCCGAGATTGCTCCGGACGCTCCAAGTGTTGCACCGGCGATTGGATGGATTACACTTGGTATCAACGAGGCAGCGGCGCCGAGCAGGTAGAAACCCAGAAAGACGCCTCGACCCCACAGGTCTTCAAGACTGAACGCGATCGCGAAAAAGAATATCAAGTTGCTGAACAAATGAACGTAGCCGCCGTGCAGGAACGCCGAGGTGATGAGTTGGTACAATTTCCAGTTGCCGTTCGGGGCGAATCCCCACTTGTGAAAGAGGCTGGCGTTGGCCGCGTCCATAACGGCAGTGATTTTCTGATTGAGCTCGTCACGCAACGTCTGGGCTTCGAGCCCAGCAAGCCATTCCTGGAATTGGGACTCTAATTGTGGAGTACCCTTGAGTTGCGCGGCAATGTCATCCGATTTGCTCTTGCTCATCAGACCGGTCTCGGTGAGTTTCTTTCGCACACCCTCGTCAGCCAGCAGTTCCGGATGTTGCTTTACAAACAGCTCCATACTGATCGCGAGCTTCTCGAACTCTTCTCGCTGGCCGGCAACCACCGGAAGCGTGACAAAAAAGATCACGACGTTTAGCGCCAGTATCGAGAAGGTTATCAAGGGAAGACGGCGCACCGTGGAATTCTCGTTCCCGATCGGAGTAAAGGACGAGACGACGAACAGGAATATAAGAATCAGAACAGTGAGCAGATTGGACATTATCGAGAAGACCTCGGCGGCGCGATGACGAATGAGGGCAGTTACCGAGCAGAGATGAAAGGTTAAGATTAGAACTGAGCGGATGATAACAAGCGGCTATCAGGCGGGCAATAGTATTGTTGAATAAGGGTGCGCGTCACGTTTTCGCGCATACCCACCTCGTCAGAGGTGGGTGGCTGATGTTAGGGCCTACTACAGGCCCAAGGCTCATCCGGTAGGTTCCTCTCGCGCCCGCCTCGCGGGCGCGAAAGGAATTAATGATGCTGTGTAAGGCGCTCTTCTGTAGGTCACAACATCAGTCACCCACCTCTGACGAGGTGGGTATGCGCGAAACGTGACGCGCACGCGTTGAATAAACCACAGCAGCGACATCTTAAGGGTTGTTCGTCACGGGAGAAGGCTCAACAGTCGCCTCGGCAGACTTCGTCGCCAGTGCTGCCGGTATGCGGATAGTGTGCTTGCCGGGCGGCGTTACTCCATGCTGAAGCTCAGGGTTCAAATCGAGCAACGAGCCGTAAGAGATTTTCAGCTTCTTCGCAAGCGGACGCAGATCGGTCTGACTGGCAACCAAACGTGTCTGGTAGCGATAAGGATACGTCGGCGGTACCTCGAAGCCGTACTTCTTTGGGGTCTTCGCGATGGTTACCACCGCAAGGATTGCGGGAACGTAGTTGCGCGTCTCTTGCGCTAGATACCCGCCTCGATGCAATCGCCAGAAGTCTCGCGAGCCCGAACGAGCGATCGCGCTGTCAACGTTTCCCTCGCCCGTGTTGTAAGCGGCTAGCGCGAGCGACCAATCTCCATGGTAGCGCGTGGAAAGATACTTTAGATAATGAGCAGCCGCCGTCGTCGATTTTTCGGGATCAGAGCGCTCGTCGAGCCAATAGTTCTGCGTCAGTCCGAAGCGTGAAGCAGTTGAGGGTATGAACTGCCATATTCCTTTTGCAGCCGCCCACGAATAGGCGTAAGGGTTCCAGCCCGATTCCACTTGCGCGAGCCAGACGAGATCGGTCGGCACACCTTCCTTCTTGAAGATGCGTTGAGCCATCTCGCGGAACCGCACCGAGCGTTGCAGCCCGGCTTCCATCGTCGCGCGTCCCCGACCCTTGGTGAAGTAGTTGATGAACTGTCTCACGGGCATCGAGGAGGTGAAGTTGAAATTGAATCGCGCTGCGGAATCCTCTTCATCGGCGGCGCCAACTTCTTCAAGGTCCGCGTCCGACAGCGACGCAATTCTGTCGAGCGGGGAAGGTTCAAATCGCTGCTCGTTGAATCCGCCATCCTTCTGCTCGAGAGCCGCGATCTGATAATGATTGACCTTCTCGATCAACTCGCGGTAATAGACGCGAAGCTCGTCGTCGCTGCGCACATCGATCGACTCAACCAGAATCGTGTCAACCGCTTCATCGAATTCACGTCGCGCGACGTCGTATTGGCCGCCGGCATAAGCCTTCTGCCCCCGTTGGTAGTGAGTCTCAGCGGTGTTGATGATCTGGCGAACCTGACTCTGCTTGGCTTCTTGCGGGGTTGGAGAGGAACCCGGCGCACCTTGAAGGGCAGCCGCGTTCATAGCCATGCAGGCTGCTACGAAACAAATGACTACCGCGTTGAATATCCGATTCATCGCTGGCTTGAATACAACCATCTTGCTACTCGTTAAACGCTCCCGGAGGCCTCAGGTTCGAGTTCTTATTATACCCTACTTCAGCGGAGGGCAGCAGAGTAATAGAGGGGTTGAGTCCGTGGGCGAGATTAATACCGGTAATTGAAAATTGCAAAATGCAAATTGGAAATTGAACAGCGTCCACCTCATCTGTTCTGCTCGATTTTCAAATTCTTCTTCTTCATTCGTATCTGAGCGCTTCGATTGGGTCCAAGCCGGCAGCTTTACGTGCGGGATAATAGCCGAACGCTACTCCGACGAACACGGAGAAGATCACCGATGCGAAAATCGACCAGGGGGAGACCAACGTGGGCCAGCCCAATGTGTTCGATATGATTATCGACGCCCCAACTCCAAACACGATGCCGAAGATTCCACCGACGACCGAGAGCGTGACTGACTCGATGAGGAATTGCCGGCGAATCGCGGCGCTTCGTGCGCCTATGGCCATTCGTATGCCAATCTCGCGAGTGCGCTCGGTCACCGACACCAGCATGATGTTCATGATTCCAATTCCGCCCACGAGTAATGATACGCCGGCGATCGAGGCAAGTAGATTGGTCATGATCTTACTGGACTGATCTGCGGCCTCGGCGACGTCTGTAAGATTGCGAACGAAGAAATCATTATCTTGATTTGCGCCGAGCTTGTGACGCTGGCGAAGCAGATCGGTGATTTGCTTCTCTGCGGTGAACGTAGCCGCAGGGCTGATAGCAGATATCATCATCATGCTGATATTCGTGATGGACAGCATCTTCTTTTGCACGGTCGTGTAAGGCACGATAACCGTATCGTCCTGATCCTGGCCGTATTGGTTCTGTCCTTTGGTGCTGAGCACCCCGATCACGCGAAACGGGAGATTGCGAATTCGCATCGTCAGACCGACCGGATCCGTGCCTGTGAACAAGTTGTCTTTGATGGTCTTTCCTACTACGCAGACGCGTGCCGCCGTTCGCACGTCGCCTTCGGTGAAGAACTCGCCGGTTTCGATGGGCCACGCGCGAATGTCAGGAAACTTTTCATTGGTCCCCTGGATGCGACTCGACGCAACCCAGTTCTGATTGCCGTAAACCAACTGGCCGTTAGCCGACACGCCAGGGCTCACCGCTCGCACTGCCGGACATTCGCGCTCAACTGCGGCCGCATCGTCAGGAGTCAAGGTTTGGGAAGTGCCCGCGCCCCCGCGCATCCCGCCTGTGTTCATCGACCCGGACATGACGAAGAGCATGTTGTTACCCAGGTTCGCGATTTGAGACTGGATCGATGCCGAAGCTCCCTGGCCTATCCCGACCATCGCAATCACCGCGCCGACACCGATGATGATGCCGAGCATGGTGAGACCGGACCGCAGCTTATTGCGGCCCAGTGCGCGGATTGCAATCCTGAACGTCAACAGCAGGTTCATTCCTCATCCTCCTCGTCATCCTCGATTGGCGGCAAGCTTTCGAGCTCTTCCCTCGCCGAGCGCGGATCCTTGATCAAATAGTCATTCTTGATTCGGCCGTCCTTGAATACGATCGTGCGACGCGCATACTGCGCGATGTCCGGTTCGTGGGTAACCAGAGCGATCGTTATGCCGCGCTCCTTATTGAGCTGCTGAAAAACGCCCATCACCTCCACGGATGTGCGGCTATCGAGGTTGCCGGTCGGCTCGTCCGCAAGGATGATTGAAGGCTGATTGACCAACGATCGAGCAATGGCCACTCTCTGCTGCTGTCCGCCAGAGAGCTGATTCGGCATGCTGTGCATTCGATCGCCGAGGCCGACTATATCGAGAGCTTCTTTGGCCCGGGTCAACCGCTCAGCCGTCTTCACTCCGAGATACAACATCGGAAGCTCGACGTTCTCGAGCGCCGATGTGCGAGAGAGCAGGTTGAAACCCTGAAACACGAAACCAATTTTGCTGTTTCGAATATCGGCAAGCTCATCGCGCGAGAGGGTGGAGACATCCTGACCGTCCAGAAAGTACTGACCTCGCGTTGGCTTGTCGAGGCAACCCAGTATGTTCATCGTCGTCGACTTGCCGGACCCGGATGCGCCCATGATAGCGATGAACTCGCCGCGATCGATGTGAAGAGATACGCCGCGCAGCGCGTGGATTTCGACGTCGCCCATCTGATAAGTCTTGTGGACATGTTCGAGGGTTATGAGCGCCGGACCAAGAAGCGGGTCGGCGGCGTAGTTTGTTTCGGTGACTACTTGTGCTTCCAACAAAGCTCTACCTTTTCTGTTTTGTTCTGAAGCAACCTCGCGTCTTGTGATACTAGCGCGAGGTCGCACACAATTTTGCGTGATTCTGTTTACCGACCCGGCGGACGGCCGCCGCCAGCTCCTCCCGGACGTTGCTGGCCGAACGGAGTAGCGGCCGGTGTTTGCCGGTTGCCGCTGCCCGTATCGTTCTGACCGATGATAACGGTGTCGCCCTCGCGAATGTCCGGGCCCATTATCTCGGTGACGCGGCCATTGGTGAGACCCGCTCGAACGAAGCGCGGCTCAATCGTCTTCGGTCCGGTGAGAACCCAAATCATCTGGCCCTGTCGGCGCTGGCCACTGCCCGCGCCAGACTGTTGACCACCCTGAGCTCCCTGGCCGCCTTGAGTCCCCTGACCACTTTGAGCGCCCGGAGCTCCTCCACCGCGCTGTCGGTTTTCGTTGCCTTGACGCTGATCTTGTCCTTGAGCACTGGGAGCATTGGGCTGCTGTTCTTGACCTTGAGCGTTTGAATTTCCGCCGGCGCCTTGCTGTCCTTCCTGACCTCCCTGCGCCTGCCGTTGAGCGTCGCGTTCTTGCTTGCGCTGATCCAGCTTCTGTTGCAGCTCGGCGTCCGTGAGGTTGGGCTTGAAACGCAGCGCTGCGTTCGGCACAGTCAGGACATTGTCACGTCGAGCGACAGGTACCGTAATATTGGCGGTCATTCCCGGGCGCAACTTCAAATCCGTGTTGGTTACATCGATTACAGCACTGTAGGTGACGACGTTCTGCAGGGTCTGCGCGTTGAGCCTGAGCTGACTTATGTCGCCCGTGAAGGTCTCACCCGGGTACGCGTCTACTGAAAAGTTCGCCTTGATTCCGGGTTTAACCTGTCCAACGTCGGCTTCGTCGATTGACGCCAGTACCTGCATCTTTGTCAGGTCGTTAGCGATGGTGAAAAGAGTAGGCGCTGAAAGGCTCGCCGCTACTGTCTGTCCCACGTCAACCGCGCGTGAAACAACTACACCATCGATTGGCGAAGGGATGATCGAGTGATCGAGATTCAACTGAGACTGTTGGAGCTGCGCCTTTGCCTGCGCGACCGATGCTTTGGCCTGATCGAGCTTCGCCTTCGCAGATGCGCTCGCAGCCTGCGACTGCCCGACCTGGGCAACCGCTTGCTCATAACGGGCGGCGGCCGCGCCGGCCTGTGCTTTTGCTGCTTCGAGATCTCGTCCCGACAGAACGTCCTTTAGTTCTTCGTACCGTTTCACAAGCGCCAGAGCGTCATCGCGCTGCACCTTTGTTACTTCCTGATTAGCTTTCGCAGCCTGGATATTCGCTTTTTGATTGTTGATCTCGGTCTCGGCAGCGGCGACTGCGGCTTCGGCATTTCCAACGTTAGCGCGCGAGTTGTCGACTTGCGCCTGGAAAATAGCGGGGTCCAACCGCGCAATGATCTGACCCTTCTTCACCTGTGAGTTGAAATCAGCTCCGAGCCAGCTCACCGTGCCTGACACTTGCGATCCCACTAGCACAGTGACGACGGCTTGCACGGTCCCGGTCGCCGAGACGGTTACCTCGACTGTTCCTCGATCGACCTTGGCGGTAATGTAGTCGCTTGCGTTCGCCTTGCCGCCCCAGATAAAAGCCGCGACTCCGACCACCACTCCCAGCAGCAAAATGATTCCTATCGGCGTGCGCCGCTTCTTTATGATGGTGATGAATTTTTTTAGTCTCTCTGCCATCTATCCCTCACTCCTTAGTGCTCGCGCGATGAAACGCGGGCAGGCACTACTATATTTTGTCGCATAGTTGAAGACGGTTTGCAATCTAACGCGGTTACAGCAAAGGCGCAGTAAGAAAGGCGATGACGGCGACAAATTAGGCAGCGAATTCAATTCTCGGACAACGAAAAAGAGATTCATCGCAATCGGGCTAGTCGTTGAGAGCTTCAACGATTCTTGAGCTCTGCTTGACACTAGTTGTTGGCGCTACTTATAGTATGTTTTCCAAGCGGGCGGTTAGCTCAGCGGTAGAGCATCGGTCTTACAAACCGGGGGCCACTGGTTCGAACCCAGTACCGCCCACCACGTCGCTCGCAACACCGTTGAGCAGGTTTGAAGTTCGAACGCGGAGTCGTAGTTCAGCTGGTTAGAACGCCGGCCTGTCACGTCGGAGGTCGCGGGTTCGAATCCCGTCGGCTCCGCCATTTTAGAAATGAAAAAGAGCCAGTCGATCTGGCTCTTTTTCATTGTCCTGGGAGCGCAGGCATCCTTGCCTGCGCGGCTTGCTCTTGAAGCGACTCAACCGGGGAGATTATCTTCAAACAATTCGGGAAAAACGATACGGTCATAAACCTCCGTAGGCGGCACCCCGCGCTCGATGGATTCCAGCGCCACACTTGCCGTCAACTCCGTCGTCACCGAATTGAAGCAACTGCCGTGTTCGACATTTGACAAAAGCAGTTCGGCAATCCGATTCTTACTTCGCGAGACATGATTACTGTTGATCAAGCTATTAGCATCGTTCTTGACCGCGTCGAGGAGCTTGGCTCTGAAACAGTGGCGCTTGAAGATGCTCACCGGCGCGTTCTTGCTGAAGACGTCTTTGCAGACATCGATCTGCCTCCTTTTGATCGCGCTCGGATGGATGGTTATGCTGTTCGGTCGGCTGATGTAGCTGCAATGCCAGCGGTGCTTCGAGTGATCGGAGAGGTCCCAGCCGGTGCGAGGTTCGACGGTCAAGTTCATTCCGGCGAAGCTGTCAAGATATTCACCGGTGCCCCGATTCCAGACGGCGCCGACGCCGTACAGAAAGTCGAAGTCACGCGAGCTGAAGGCAACGAAGTCGAAATAATGGAGCCAGTCTCGCCGGGACAATTCATAACGCCTCGCGCAGCCGAAATCGCAGCCGGCGAGATGGTAGCTAAGGCTGGGCACGAAGTCGGCGCCGCTGAAATGGCAGTCCTTGCGTCATTCGGCTATTCTCGCGTGCGAGTCGGGCGCCGGCCACGTGTTGCTGTGCTCTCGACGGGCAGCGAGTTGGTTGAGGTATCAACTAAACCATCCGCCGCCCAGATCCGAAACTCGAACACCTACACGCTTGCCGCCTATGCTGCGCAAGCGGGCGCGGTGGTCGATATGCTCGGCATCGTTGAAGACACTCCCGAAGCGACTCGCGATGCGTTGATCAAGGCTTCCGACAACCGCGATATCGTTATCACGTCGGGCGGAGTGTCGATGGGCGATTACGATTTGGTGAAGGCAGCGCTGTTGGAAATAGGCGCGGAGATTTATTTCGATAGAGTGATAATCCGGCCGGGCAAGCCGATTGTTTACGCGAGACGAGGACAAACGTTTTTCTTCGGACTGCCAGGCAATCCGGTCTCGACTTCGGTGACGTTTAATGTTTTCGTGCGGCCCGCGATCCGAAAGATGCAGAGCGATGCTTCGCCTACGCTGCCCATCGTCAGCGCTGAGCTTTCTCGCCCGGTCAAAGATTCGTCGAGCCGAAGAAGCTTCCTGCCTGCGCGGTTCTTCGTTGAAGCAGGCCGCGCGATGGTTGAGCCTTTGAAGTGGGGCGGCTCATCGGATCTGGTTGCATTCATGCGAGCAAGCGCGTTGATCATTGTGCGTGAAGAAGTGCACGATATCGACGAAGGCCAACTCGTCGACGCCGTGTTGTTATGACTCTCACACATATTGATGAAGAAGGCCGCGCTCGGATGGTGGATGTTGGCGACAAGCCCGTCACCGCGCGAACGGCTGTGGCAAGCGGGTTCGTGCAAATGGCCGCGGCGACCGTCGCAGCGATTCGCGAGCGGCGCACGCCCAAAGGTGATCCGCTTGAAGTCGCTCGAGTGGCAGGCATCATGGCGGCCAAGCGAACAGCCGAGTTGATACCGCTATGCCATCCGCTTCCACTCAATCAAGCCGACGTGCAACTAGAAGTGCGCGATGACGGCATTGCCATAACCGCGACGGCGCGCACTGACAGCAAAACTGGAGTCGAGATGGAGGCGCTCACCGCAGCTTCGGTTGCCGCGCTGACGATCTACGATATGTGCAAGGCCATAGACAAAGCGATGGTGATAACCGACATCAGGTTGGAATCAAAGACCGGCGGGCGCTCCGGTGAGTATACAAGAGAGTGATGACTGGCGAGTGAACCGGGCTCACGTTCGCGGCGTACATCTGATTATGCAAAGCAAGTCGGAAGTCAAAGACTCATTCAAGCTACTGTTGGTTGCTTCGTTGCTGACTCTCGTTCTCTGGTTCATTCCTTTTGCAGGAGTCATCACCTACCCGATCCGCCTCTTCGTCACTTTTATTCATGAAAGCGGCCACGCGCTCGCGGCGCTTGCGACTTTCGGCGGAGTAAAGCGAGTCGTGCTCGATTGGAACGGGAGCGGGCTGACGTTCACGCAAGGTGGTTGGGGATTCTTGATTTCAAGCGCAGGTTATCTGACGACAACCTTGTACGGCTCAGCATTGCTTCTGTTCTTGAGACGCGAGCGCAACGCGCGCACGGCGGCGATCGGAACAGGCGCGGTGCTGTTGCTGATTACTGCGCTGTTCGGAGGCAACGTAGTCGCCTGGCTGGCAGGTTTGGTATTTGGAGGCGCTTGTTTGCTCCTGGGATTGAAAGGCAGACCGAAAATCGTTCACTTCTGTATGAGTTTCCTGGCGATTCAATGTCTGCTAAACGCGTTCTACGATCTTCGCGCGGTGCTGTACCTGTCTGCGTTCGATCCTGCTTTTCCAACTGACGCTCGAAACATGTCGCAAGCGACTAGCGGGTTGTTGCCTCCAGTAGTCTGGGCCGCCGGGTGGGTTCTGCTTTCCGCCGTGGTAGTAGTCGCTACGCTGGTGGTCTACTATCGGAGCCTGCGCCAGCGAGCAGCTCTCCTGCCGGAACCGCGGCCGCCTTTTCTGATCGCGGACCAGGCAGCTCATTCAGCTCATTCTCAGAGCTGAATCTGATCACGCGGTCAGGTCTCTTAGGTTTACAACCTCGCGCGTGCCTTGTTAAGATTTTTCCTTGTTATTTTGGCACTTAGGAATTGGTCGAGCGTGCAAGTGGTTTGGGTGAATAGCGCAGCATGATAAAACGCATAGTCTTCGCGGCGGCAGTCGTCTTCATTATTCAATCAACGTCGATAGCGCAGGTTCAAACGAGTTCATCGTTGCAGGCGCATGTAACGACTGACGAGACTCTCAATGCCAGCAGGCACCACGTCGAAAGGGGCGAAGCCTGTCGGGCTGCCGGTGACGTCGAATGCGCCCGTCGCGAGTTTGACAGCGCCATCGACGACTATCTGGAGTCCGGAGTAGACCTGCGCAGTGATGAGCGTCTGCTAGCGAGCTGGCGCGAGACGATCGAGAAGATCAATCGCTACGAGACCGCTAACATCGTCATCGGTAACATCGTCGGCGGCGGCAAACAGTTTTGGAAGTCGCAAGAGTTTGAAGGTCATCCGCCGGATGAACGTGTTGCCGAAACCGTAGTCGAGTCGAGTGGACCGCTGACCTCGGCTGTATTTCAAACCAGGTTTGGCGAGTTGCGAAAACGCTTTCAGGAAAAGTATGAGCGCGAGATCACGCTGACCGGAGCTGATCACGCCGAACATCGAAGGCTTTACGGCAGCGGCAGCGCGTATGACATTCGAGTCCGCGATCTGACTCGAGAGCAGGTCGGGTTCATAATCGCTACCGGCAGCGCGCTGGGTTTGCGGATTAAGGACTTCTCAACTTGGGAGAGCGTCGCGGCGCATAATGCACGCACTCTCATGCTCGGCCGGCCGCTGGACACGTTGGCGACGGGAATTCATTTGCACATAGATCGTATGGTTTCGCAAAAGCAGACTTTGGCTGCCGTTCCCGTAGTCAAGACAAGACCAAGACAAACGAGGCGCACCAAGAGCCGATGACCTGGCGCGGAGAAGAAAGAAGATCAGACCGTGAGCGCCGAGTGGTCGAGCGCCGCCGTACGATGCGTTACAATGTGCGCACTCTGTTGATCGTCGATGGCATAACCTGGGTTGACCCGGAAGGCGACGAGCGCAGGCGCGGCATCAGAAGACGGGCCGACCGTGAATCGGTCGCGATCAAGTTTGTTCAACATGCGCTTCTGTGATTGGGTTTCTTCCAAACCACTCCGACGAATCATCCCAAAGGCAACCTGCCCGGTTTGTAAGCCCGTTTTGTGAGCTTGGCCGATGAGCTTGTCAAACCATTTGTAATTGGGCGCAATAGTGAGTAACGATGGGTGGGCAGCGACGGGTTGAAGTTTAGTAAACCGGTCATTACACTAAGGGCACTGCTATGAGCGGAATGAAATTTCGTCGAACCTGTTCGGTTTGCAATGCTACGTTTTTTTCTCCGGACAGAAAAGCCGCCTACTGTTTGAAGTGCATCAAGAAGCGTGTGGTTAAGCACGTGCCCTCTGAGGCTAAGGCAACTACGGAAGTCGCCCGCGTGGCGCCTCGACCGTTTGTTCCGCCGAGACCTTCATTCGGCGAACCGGTCAGAGAGAGATCGTTGCGAGCGCCAAAGATCGGAGCGCTGACCCCGGAACTACGCCAGCGCATCGTCGAGATCTACGAAGCGGAATACGCCGCGGGCCCGGTTCAAACTCGAGAGATGCATGCACAGATCGCGACCAAGCTATGGTTGAAGCGGCAGCTCGTAGCCGACGTGATCCGTGAGATCACCCAGTCAAAGGTGGGGCTTACTGACGAGTTGAAAGACCGCGCCATCGAGATGTATCAGAGGTTCGTCGAAAGCGGCCACCGGCCCGAAGGCGGACGCCGGCGCGCAATCAGCTCTGCGCTTGGCCTGCCCTACAAGCAGGTGATGAAGGTCATCCGGGAATGGTCGATGTCTGAGTATGAACAATCTCCGACCCCCAATCCCAGCCGCCAGCAGCTCTTCGAAATGGAGAAGGTGTATTGGGATGAGTTGAACCTCCGTCGTTATCGACTGACAGAGTTGCCGGCAAAGATAGCCGAACAGCTCGGGTTCGTCAGCCGTTGGCAAGTGCTGCGCTGGCTTGATGTGCTTCACGACGATCAACGCGCGTTTGCGAATGTCCCTGATCCCTCGGCGGAAGCTCAGCAGCAAATACTCGATGCATACATCGAATACCTCGGGTCACCGGCGCCACCCGAGCACGGCTTGCACTACAGCATCGCCGGAAAGATCGCAAAGGTCAGCCCTCGCCAGGTCCACAAGGTTCTTCAGGATTTCAGACACAAGATGCGCGCTGAGTATCCACTCATTTAGTCCGTGGTCCGTAGTCAGTAGTCCGTAGCTCTGTCAGGCAGAGGCTGGCCGCTGGATAACCAAACAACGGACCACCGACTACTGACCACGCACTTCTTCTAATGAAACAAGTCGTACAAAACTTTCGCTCCGGTCAGTTGAAGGTCGAGGAGCTGCCGCCGCCGGCGCTCAGACCCGGAGGCGTGCTGGTGCGCACGGCTTTCTCGCTGATCAGCGCGGGGACCGAGCGAACGATAGTCGAGACCGCCCAAAGCTCTCTAATCGGAAAAGCCCGCAGCAGGCCCGATCTTGTGCGGCAAGTTGTGGACACGTTCAAACGCGAGGGACTGAGCTCGACATATGAGAAAGTCAAAGCGCGATTGTCTCAGACGAAGGAACTCGGCTACAGCGCGGCCGGCACAGTTGTTGAAGTGGGCACTAAGGCAGCCGAGTTTCGAGTCGGCGACCGAGTGGCCTGCGCAGGCGCGGGCTACGCGTCTCACGCCGAAGTAATCTATGTCCCCAGAAATCTTTGCTGCAAAATACCGGAAGCCGCTTCGCTTGAAGCTGCGTGTTACACCACCGTTGGAGCGATTGCTCTTCAAGGCATCCGCCAGGCCGACCCGCGACTGGGCGAAGCTGTTGCCGTCATCGGTCTGGGCCTTGTAGGTCAGCTCACTGTTCAGCTCTTGAAGGCCGCGGGTTGTCGCGTGCTTGGAATCGACATCGATCAGTCGGCTTGCGAGCTTGCCAGGAAGTCCGGCGCTGATGCTGTTGCGGATTCAGCTTCTGCACAGGCTGCTTGCGCTGCGTTGACCGATGGACGCGGCGCAGATTGCATAGTGATAACCGCGGCAACGAAGACCTCGGAACCAATCGAATTGTCCGCGGAGCTTGCGCGTGATCGAGCGCGGGTCGTCGTGGTCGGACTCGTCGGAATGGACGTGCCTCGCAATTTGTTTTACGCCAAAGAAATCGAGCTTAGATTGTCCCGCTCCTACGGTCCGGGTAGGTATGACGTCGAGTATGAAGAGAAGGGAACCGATTATCCCATCGGCTACGTGAGGTGGACCGAGAAGCGCAACATGGAAGCCTTCCTGCATCTGGTTGCCGAAGGAAAGGTCAACACCGATTTGCTGACGACCCATCGCTTCGAGGTTGCGCGGGCGGCTGAAGCCTATGACCTCATACTGAACGGCGGCCAGCGTTATTGCGGCATCGTGCTTGAATACCCGCAACTGGATAGCGCAAAGGCAACAAAGACCGCAAAGACCGCGAAGCCGTTAGCTGGCGACGAGCTTGGCATCAGCTTCATCGGGGCGGGTAACTTCGCGCGCGGAGTGCTGCTGCCAATCGTCAGGCGCCAGGCGAAACTCCAACTCGTCGGCGTTGGCGCGGCGACGGGACTAAGCGCAAAGAACACGGCTGAACAGTTCGGCTTCTCCTATTCGACAACCGACTATCAGGAGATTCTTTCGGACGAGAAATCTCAACTTGTATTTATTGCTACACGACACGATTCGCATGCACAGATAGCGGCCGAAGCTCTGAGACGCGATAAGCACGTGTTCGTCGAAAAGCCGCTTGCGATTACCGCGGAGAGTCTTCGTGAAGTGATCGCCGCTGCCCGCGAGTCTAACGGCCTGTTGATGGTCGGCTATAATCGGCGCTTCGCTCCAATTGCCAAAGAGATCAAGGAGTCCTTTAGCTCTCGTAGCGGGCCGATGACAATCGTCTATCGCGTGAACGCAGGGGAGCTCGCGAGCGATCATTGGACTCACGACAGCGACGAAGGCGGCGGGCGTATTCTCGGTGAGGTCTGTCACTTTATTGACTTCGTTCAGTATATGACTGACGCGCTTCCTGTGCGTGTGAGCGCCGAGCGCGTTTCGCGGCGAGCGGCCGGCGCGGTCGATGACAGCGCGGTGATCTCAATGAGCATGTCGGACGGCTCAGTTTGTTCAATCGTTTATGCAGCAAGCGGCGACTCGTCGCTCGGGAAAGAACACGTCGAGATATTCTGTGACGGCAGCGTCGCGACCATCGACGATTTCAAGGGCGGCGCGCTTATTCGCAATCGCAAGACGACGAAGCTCGGCGGACGCGCGCAGGACAAAGGACACGCGGCCGAGATCGCCGCTTTCGTCGAGGCAACGCGAGCCGGAGGCGATTCACCGATCGGACTCGAATCGTTAGCCGCGACTACGCTGGCGTCGCTCGCGGCTGTTGAATCCGCTAACACTGGCAGAGCAGTCTCAGTTGATTTGAACTCGGTGCTTTCGTGACCTGGCAGCCTGATGAAAGAGGGAATGCGACAGGTTTCACATCGGATGCCGATAATCCCACCAACGCAGTTGGTGGTTGGTTCATACTTGACCTACGAAAGGCAGTCTCAGCCGCGTTTGAATCCCACCAACAACGTTGGTGGATTGTTCATACCCAGCCTAACTGCAGTCGGAGTTCAGCTTTCCAGCCCGGTCGGACAGGCCTGCGCTTGGAAGGTTGGATATGAACGATCCACCAACTGCGTTGGTGGGATTCGGAAGCGGGGTTCGCGTTTGCATAGGCCGAGTATGAACGATCCACCAACAACGTTGGTGGGATTGCCCGTCAACGCTCGTGCGTTATCAGCTTTTTCAGCAGCTTTCTGGCCGCAGCGTTTCATACTTAGGAGGTTTTATGAAATCATTCAAAATATTTTTCCTGGCGCTGGTAGTTCTGTTCTCGGGCTCATCTGCGCTGGCTCAAGGTTCCGGTAAAGTTGTAAAAGTTAGCACCGGAGAATCTGTTTACAAGATCAAGCGCGGGGCGCCGGTTCAAATCGCAGTCGTAATCGAGGTGGACTCCGGGTATCACATCAACTCAAATCGCCCGGCGGAGAAATATCTCATCGCGACTGCACTCAAGATCGAGCGAGTCGCCGGCCTCACCGCAACGCCGATCATCTACCCGAAGGCCAAGCTTCAAAAGTTCGAGTTCTCTGAAAAGCCTCTGTCTGTATTCGAGGGCAAGGCGGTCCTCAAGCTCTCGGTGCGAGCGCTTCCTACGCTTGCCGTCGGGAGTCACACACTGAGTGGAAAGTTGACCGTGCAAGCTTGTAATAATCAGCAGTGTCTCCGGCCTCAAACGATTGACGTGAGCATTCCTCTGCAAGTGGAGTAGCGGATACACAGCCTGTATGGGCGGTCCTCCGTGGCCGCCCCTCAGTGCCTGACATGATTTACATCATCACTTAGGAGCGGCCACGGAGGGCCGCCCCTACAGGCATAATAGTCCTCCCCTTCTTTCTTCAGGATGCCGATGATTGATGACTACGAGCGCGCCTTATCACGGCTTCTTCACTACTGCCGCAGCGAGGCGTGGCTTGGTTACGATCCGTACGATGCGCTGAACAGCCCGCTAGCCAAATCGTTTCCTTTTCAATATCGCTTCCCACGAATTGCTCTCACGCAAACTGTCAAACGCAGCCCTTTCAATCTGCGTCCGGTTCTGGGCATAAACAAACAGCTCAATCC
>JADGNW010000226.1 GCA_017883315.1 Blastocatellia bacterium
GCGCGAGAGAACTTTAACGGCAAGTGAGCACGGCGTATAATCGGCAACGTTCAGAGTTCATCAAGCTTCAGCTTGCAGGTTTAGAGTTCAAGCTTCAGCTTGCTTAGTCTCGAGCGGGCAACCTAAAAGGTTGAACTCTAAACTAGGAGGCGAAATGTTCTGTCCAAAATGCGGCAGCCAGACGGTGGAAGGTCAGCGATTCTGCAAGGCGTGCGGCACAAACGTTCAGTTAATCAACGATGCTCTTCGCAGTGGCGACAGTCCCCAGCGTCCATTTGATATCGACGCATTGAAGAAAAATGCGATGGACTTCGCTCAAAGCTGGAGGACCGGTTGGAGCGGCGGCTCGAATGTGATCGGTTTGAAAGTTGACCAGTCGCGCGTCGATTCAATGCGCGCCGCCCGTGAACGGAGACGACAGGCGCGAGAGGAAGCGCGCCGGCAAAACCTTCCGAAGCCGAAGGAGTACATGTCTTACTCGTGGCAGCACAACCTCAGAAATGGCCTGGTGAGCCTGTTCTGGGGCACTGGCCTCGGAGTTGTCCTGTACTATCTCGGCCGCACGGTGATAGACGATGGACTGATCAGACAGTTGGAAGAATCGTCCGGCGGACACGTTCAAGGGCTTGAGCCGCTGGTGAGAATGATCTGGCTAATAGCGTTGCTGCCGGTGCTGAAGGGTCTTGCTCGAATCATCTACGCTGCGTTCTTTGGAGAGTCGATGGCGACGCTGACTGGGCGCTTCACCCCGCAGCCCATGTTGGAAGAAGCGCCGCCTTCAATTCGACAGGACACCGCGCCAGTAAGCCAGCCGGAACCGGTGAGATCTTACGAACCTTTTGGCTCACCTTCAGGCGAGCCGCCTCCGAGCGTAACCGAACACACGACGCATATTTTTGAAGAGACTCAGCCGC
Organism: Blastocatellia bacterium; assembly: GCA_017883315.1. GTDB lineage: Bacteria > Acidobacteriota > Blastocatellia > UBA7656 > UBA7656 > Onstottus_A. The sequence goes on from JADGNW010000226.1 coordinate 915, forward strand.
AAGCGAAACGCGAAACTCAGTAAGCTTGAACTCAAACAAGGATGTAGGGGCGGCCCTCCGTGGCCGCCCCAGGTTGCCGATACATCGTTTATGGAAACTGGGGCGGCCACGGAGGGCCGCCCCTACATGTTTTCGTGATTAATCTCTCTGACAAATTCTTCGAGCGCGTCGCTCCAATGACGCAGCGGTTCGAGTCCCAGCTTCTCAGACACCAGACATCTCATCGCGGTATTGTGCGGGCGCGGCGCTCGCTGATTCAGATCCTCTCTCTTTACCGGTTCGACCTGCACGTCTCCAAGCCCCGCTAGATCAAGCGCGCGTCGAGCGAAGTCGAACCATGTCGTCGGTCCGCTCGATGTAACTTGATAGAGACCGTGCGCTCGAAGCTTGATTATCTCTTCGATGCGGCCCGCGAGGTCAGGCGCATAAGTCGGAATCGAAGTCTGATCGATCACACCTTTCAGGTTTGCACCTCTGCGCGCGTATTCGATGACCCGGCTCCCGAAGTTCTTTCCTCCAACGCCGAACAGCCATGAAGTTCGCACCACGTAGAAACGCTCGGCCTCTTCGCGCACCGCAAACTCGCCCGCCAGTTTCGCTTCGCCGTAAACGCTTAGAGGCTTCGGCTCGTCCTCCTGCGTGTAGAAGCCCTCCTTCGAGCCGTCGAACACGTAGTCGGTGCTGACGTGAACCAGGTCGGCGCCGAATTCGCGGCATGCGCGAGCGAGAAAGCGCGGCCCGTTCTCGTTTATCGCGAATGCCCAGTCGCGGTCGATCTCGCAGCGATCGACGTCGGCTGTCGCCGCGCAGTTGATCACGATATCCGGACGAAACAACTCGACCGCGCGCATCACGTCGTCTTCGTTGGTAATGTCCAGCTCTGTACGCGGCATCGGGATGACTCTCCAGCCCGACTGCGAAAGCTGAGCGTTCATCGACCGGCCTAACAACCCGCCGGCGCCGGTGATCATTGCGGTTGATGGTTCGGACAGCATCAACTCGCCGCTCGCTTGAGGAATCAAGTCAGTTTCGATGGGAGGCTCAACTACAGTCAGCGCCGAGCGCTCAGCACTAAACGGCGCACCGCTTTTACTGAAATCGCCACTCGCACACAGGTTGGAATCTATGTTACGCATTTACGAGGTTCATCTTCCGCCGTACATTCGCTCGTAGTACTGGAGGTATTCGCCTGACCGCGTGCGCGCAACCCATTCACTGTTGCCGGTGTACCAGCGCACCGTCTGTTCGATGCCGCTCTCAAAAGTCTCCTCCGGGCGCCAGTCGAGCTCGTTTTCGATCCTGGACGGATTGGTGGCGTAGCGGCGGTCGTGGCCTAAACGGTCGGTTACGAACTTGATCAGCGATCGAGGCTTGCCAAGCAGATCGAGAAGCGTGTTCACGATTTCCAGGTTGGTCTTTTCCGCGCGCGATCCGATGTTATACACCTCCCCGCTGCGGCCTCGGTGCAGTACCGCGTCGATGGCGCGGCAACAGTCTTTAACGTGAAGCCAGTCACGCACGTTGAGGCCATCGCCATAGACAGGAAGCTCCTTATCCTCGAGCGCGTTTGTGATCATCAACGGGATCAGCTTCTCTGGAAATTGATAAGGACCGTAGTTGTTCGACGCGCGCGTCGTGACTACATCGAGACCGAAGGTTATGTGTGCTGCTCGCACGAGGTGCTCGGCTGCAGCCTTTGACGCGGCGTAAGGGCTATTGGGCCGCATCGGCGAAGCTTCCGTAAAGTATTCGCCATCACAACAAGACCCCATCACCTCGTCGGTCGATATTTGAACGAAGCGCGAGACCCCCGCTGCCCTCGCGGCATCCAGCAAGGTTTGCGTGCCGGCGACGTTTGTTTCGATGAAGTCCGACGCTCGCTCGATTGAGCGATCGACATGCGATTCGGCTGCGAAGTTAATCACAGCATCCGCGCCGGCAAGGGCGTCGTCCAGCGCCCGCCGATCGCAGATATCACCGCGGACGAAAGAGTAGCCGGCAAGCCGCTCGACATCGCGAAGATTATCGAGGTTGCCCGCATAAGTGAGCTTGTCGAAGTTTACAATTTCGTAGCCGGGGTAGACCGCCAGCATGTGCCGGATGAAGTTTGAGCCGATGAAACCGGCGCCGCCTGTCACGAAGAGACGCATTACTACTTACCTCTAAGTTGAATGATCGCAGATTGTAGTCGTGTGCGATTGCTTTTATCAACTTCTCATTCGCCCAGTCTACTCTTCCTCACAATCGCTCCCGGACGAAGGATAGGTGATGCAATTGTACGAGAAAGGACGCTGTGCTATAGTGCGCCGCGTTTCAAAGCCTATTGGATTTTCAACGAAAGAAAGGAGCCTTACAATGAAGAGAATTCTGGTTGCATCTCTCGCTCTAATATTACTGGTATTACTGACGGGCACGCCGTCAACCTTTGCCCAGGCCGTCAGTGAAAAGAAAGATTCGCAGTCGGCGAACAGCAACACCGCCAAACCGAAGCCCGCGATGAGCAAGAAGGAACTCGAGCGCAAACTCACCGCCTCCGAGAAGTCGTTGTGGGAAGCGTTCAAGAACAAGAAAGCGGATGTTTTCAACAAGACCCTCACGGCGGACGGTTTCCAGATTGACGCAGCGGGTGTGACTGCGAAGGCCGACATTGCAACGGGGATGGGCGGGTGTGACATAAAGGATTACTCACTCTCAGACTTCAAGCTCACCAGTATCGGCGCGAGCGCGGCTCTCTTGACTTACAAGGGCACCCAGCATGGCACGTGCGGGGGCCAGGCCGTACCGGAAACCGTTTACGCATCGACTGTGTGGGTGAACCGAGGCGGCAGGTGGCAGGCGCTGTTTCATCAGGAGAGTCAAGCGCCCAAGTGAACTTGGGACCGACAGGCTCCATCGTCCGGCCAATGCGCCTGTGTTAGATTACTGTGGCGATGCACAGGTCCGAACCGGATGACATTGAGAACTTCATTTCGACACTCCCGGATCCGGCGGGCGCGCGCGCTTTTCTCTCCCGGCTGCGCGCCCGGGACTCCGCTCCCCCGATCGATTTCAACCGCGACCGCCTGACCCTCTCGCACCTGCTGACGCTAGCAGGGAATAGCCCGTTCCTTGCTGAGACCTTGCTTCGGCACCCTGAGCACATCGCGTGGCTCAAGGCTGAGACGGAACGCAACTTTGATCGGATCAAGTCCAGCGAGCAGTTGTCAGAAGATCTCGCTCGCTTCGTCACGCGGATGATCGATGTGGACGACGCTACGCGTCTCGCCAGGTTCAAACGGCGTGAGCTGCTGCGAATCTATCTTCGCGACTGTCTGGGAATAGCGGCTCTATCCGAATTGACCGAAGAACTGTCGAATCTCGCCGATGTGATTCTTGGTTACAGCCTCGCGCGCGCTCACCAGCAGTTGATCAATCTTCACGGCACGCCTCAGGCGCACGACGAGCGAGGAAGGATCGAGAAATCGGAGCTTGCAATTGTGGCGTTGGGCAAGCTCGGCTGCCGTGAGCTTAATTACGCGTCGGACATCGATCTTTTATTCTTGTATTCAGCCAGTGGCGAAACTTCGGGAGACGGCCGAAACCCGGAGTCGGTAATCAACAATAAAGAGTTCTTCACCCGCGTCGCTGAACATGTCGTCCAGATGATCGGGCGAAGCTCGGAGGAAGGCGCGGTGTATCGGATCGACCTGAGACTGCGGCCATATGGACGCGACGGCGATCTGGTTTGGGAGACCGAACGGGCGGTGGAATACTATCGTAATCGCGCTCACAACTGGGAGCGGCAGGCGCTCATCCGCGCGCGCGCCTCTGCCGGAAGCGAAGCCGTTGTCGCTCGCTTTCTGGAGAAGGTTCGCGATGCAATCTTCACCAGGGACGCGCTTCCGGACACGCTCGAAGGTGTGCGCCGTGCAAAAGAGAAGATTGACCGAAAAGAGGCTGCGCGCGGGCGCGGGTTCAACGTCAAGCTGGGACCCGGCGGAATTCGCGAGATCGAATTCATCGCTCAAGCGCTTCAGCTCAAGCACGGCGGACGCGAGCCCTGGGTGCGTTCAGTTCAAACGCTGATCGTGCTTGCCCGGCTTGCGGAGAAGAACTACTTGTCAGAGTTCGAGCGCGCGAGACTGTCGGCGGCGTACACGTTCCTGCGGACGGTCGAGCACCGTTTGCAGATGGAGCACGGCGCGCAGACTCATACGCTGCCTGCTTCGCGGCAGAGGTTAGAGATACTCGCGCGGCGCTGCGGATACACTCAGGCGGACGATCCGGTTGCGCGCTTTACGCAAGACCTTCAGAAACACACTTCAGAAGTGCGAACTGTGTACTACAGAGTCTTCGCCGACGCCGCGCCAACCGAAACTCGCAGCGTAGCCGCGCCAAGAGCGGCGCCTCGCGACGAGAACGCCCGCCTGATCAGAGAAGCGACTGCACGACTGAGCAAGGTGATCACAACCCCTGCCGAAGCGAAACGCGATGTCGAGCAGGTTCTTGTGTCTGCGCTCCCCAACGCGATCAACCCTTCGCGTTCCCTTCGAAACCTGGCGGCGTGGGCCAACTCATTCGCGACTTACGGGCTCGATCAAATTCACTCGACAGCGCAGATGCTATCTGGCGAAGACTGGTCAAAACTGATCGAGCGTTTAACTCTGGTGCTCAGCAGTCAGTACCTGGCGCATCTGCTGATATCGCGACCGACGCTCGCGATTGCTCTTGTCGGAGATGTTTCAGACCAAGGCGAGGCGGATTTTCTCCGAGCGCTGCGCGAATCGGTCGTTACTGAGAGTGATCCAGCTCACAAGGCAGACGCCTTACGCCGAGCGTGGTATCGCCTGTTGGTCGAGCTTGGCTATAAAGATATGTCCGTAGTCCGTGGTCCGTGGTCAGTAGTCAGTAGTCCGTTGCCTGTTGCTGAAGACAGGGATATGTCAGTAGTCAGTAGTCCGGAGACGCTACTACGGACCACGGACTACGAACTACGGACCACGGACGGACTACAGACTACCGACCATCTCCGAGTCATCAATCTCGCACAGACCGCTCTCGCCGAAGCAGTTCTGAAGATCGGATTGGAGATCGCGCTCGAATCGATAGGTCTACTAAAGGCGACGGAGCGCAGTAATGGCTACCGGCTTGTGAGCACCGAATTACCGTTCACGATCCTTGGGCTCGGAAGACTGGGACACGCGGGCATGGACTACGGCTCGGATCTTGATCTTCTGATCGTGTTTGATGATGAAAGCGCGTGGCCTATTGCTTCGCTCGGCAGCACAGCAGAGATAAGCAGCCCGCAGGAGTTCTATGCGAAGCTCACGTCGCAGCTTGTGCAAGTGTTGGCCTCGCTTACCCGGGAAGGATTGCTCTATCGGACAGACCTTCGTCTCAGACCCGAAGGTAAGAGCGGACCGGTCGCGCTTGGCCTCAAAGGATTGGTGATATACCTCACTGAGCGAGCTTCTGCCTGGGAACACTCGGCTTACCTGAAAGCCCGAGAAGTTGCGGGCAACCTTGAGTTCGGTGAGCGAGCCCGCGCAGC
>JADGNW010000227.1 GCA_017883315.1 Blastocatellia bacterium
AGCACTGCCGCGTTCGCGAAGTAAAAGTTAGCATAGCTCGCCGGAAGACGCCGCCCGCTAAATACCAGAGGAGCCGGCATTGGAAGCGAGACTATTTCAAGCGTCGAACCGTCTTCAAGCCGCGCCGACCGCAATCGCTCGATGTTCTCCTCGAGCGGCTGATGATTATAGTCGCTAGATTCTTTTTCGCGGCATACGACGACGGTTCGCGGGCTTACGAAACGGCAGATATCATCGACGTGTCCGTGCGTGTCGTCGCCTTCAATTCCGCGGCCCAGCCAGATTACGCTCGTCGCGCCGAGATTCTCGCGAAGCGCCGATTCGAGGTCTTCGCGCGACAGTCCTGGATTTCGCACTTGAGTCTGCTGATCAAGCAAGCACTCTTCCGTCGTTATCAACGTCCCTCGTCCGTTCACTTCGATAGCGCCACCTTCGAGCACGATGTCTCGATTACCAACGCGAACGTTGAAGGCCGGCATGCCAAGCGCCTTCGCTGCGCGCAAGGGAATCTGGTCATCTTTCTTCCAATCGTGATACTTCGCCCAGGCGTTGAAGCGGAAACGAACGATCGCGACTTCATCCGGCTTGCCATTGCGTTTGACGAACATTGGACCGAAGTCGCGCGTCCAGCCTCGATTGGTAGGGAAGCGAAAGAACTCGACTCGCGAAAGGTCAACTCCCACGCGTGAGAGAAGGCGCTTCGCACGAGCCTCGTGCTCCTTCGAATTGACGATGATGCGCACGATCTCGCCGGGCACGAGCTTCTTTACTATATCTGCGTAAACCCAGGGGATCGTCGCGAACTTGCCCGGCCAGTCTGTTCGATTGTGAGGCCAGCCGAGCCACGTCGCTTCGTGAGGCTCCCACTCGGCGGGCATCCGAAAGCCCGATTCTTGTTTGTGCCTTCTCTGCGATGTCGCAGCGCTCTCGGCGTCCCTCCGGTGAATTCGGCCGCGATCTGAACTCGCGGACGAATTCACCGCAGAGGCGCGGAGATCGCTGAGGTTTCGCGGAGAAGAGGCGGGTGAACTCATTCGTGTTCTTCGATGACATCAAGAAACCGCTGGTCGATCCCGTTGTAAGCGTCGATGCGGCGGTCGCGCAAGAAGGGCCAGTTGCGCCGCACTTCTTCGATGCGAGCCGGGTCGACTTCGCCGATCAACACCTCTTCGCGATTCGTGGAAGCTTCGGCGATTACGACTCCGAACGGATCGCTCAGGAACGACGAGCCCCAGAACTCAATTCCCGCCGCGCCGTCCGCCGGCTTCTCGTGTCCTACTCGATTGACCGCCGCGACGTAGACTCCGTTGGCAATCGAGTGCGAGCGCTGAATCGTTCGCCAGGCTTCATGCTGCTCGGCGCCGTGAATTTCTTTTTCACGCGGATGCCACCCGATCGCGGTCGGATAGAAGATAACGTTCGCCCCTCGAAGCGCCGTGAGCCTCGCGCCTTCGGGATACCATTGATCCCAGCAGATCAGCGTGCCGATCTTTCCAACCGAAGTGTCGAAGGCGCGAAACCCCAGATCGCCCGGAGTGAAGTAAAACTTTTCGTAATAAGAGGGATCGTCGGGAATGTGCATCTTGCGGTAGATGCCCGACACGTTGCCTTCGGTGTCGATGATGGCGGCGCTGTTGTGATAGAGCCCGGCGGCTCGGCGTTCAAAGATCGGAGCGATGACTGTGACATTCTTCTCGCGGGCGACTCTTCCGATCGTCTCGGTCGAAGGACCAGGGAGCGGCTCGGCGAGATCGAACAGCGCCGCGTCCTCACGCTGGCAGAAATACTGAGAGCGAAACAGCTCGGGCAAGCAGATGACCTTGGCACCGAGCCGTGCCGCTTGTTCAATGAATGATACGGCTCGTGCGAGGTTGTCTTCGGCATCGGGCGACGCGGCCATCTGCACGAGCCCGACTTTGAACTTTGAAGCGCTCTGCATAGCCAAAAGCTTACACAAGATCGGACCCAGCTCCAAGATGAGATGCCCAGGCGCGTCTCAGTCTGCGCCGCAACGACCTAATCAAGCGAATCGTTTGAAGCTGCAATTCCACCAACGGCAGTGGGTGGATTGTTCATACGCAGCCTACACAGGAAGGCCTATCGACTGCTTCCCGAATCCCACCCACTACCGTGGGTGGTATTCCCGGAGTTTTTCACTCGGTGTCTGCGGTGGCGTGGGATTCGCGCCCGTCACTCGTTATGGTCGTTAATCACACTCGACGCAATACCCTGCGGCTGACTTCGGTTGTGGAGATACCCGTGCAGCGGCTAATATTGTTGGTCGGCAGCATCTGCTCTTTCCCGAGAAGCATTGAAAGAGACTCAGCTACGATCGAGTCTAAGAGCTTGATCGATAACTTGAAGGCGATCAGCGACTCGATACCTCGAACCGCAACGAGAACCATCAAACCCATAGGAGAAACTGAATGGCTAATGTTACACTCAAAGGCAACCCCGTTAAGCTGGTTGGTAATGAAGTAAAAGTCGGCGAGACCGCGCCCGATTTCAAAACACAAAAGAGCGATTTGAGCGACTACAGCTTGAGCTCATCAGCCGGGAAGACCCGGATACTTCTCAGCATTCCGTCGCTGGATACTCCGGTCTGCGACGCTGAGACGAAGCGCTTCAACGAGGAAGCTTCGAAAGTCCCCGGCGTGGAGATCGCCTGCATAAGCATGGACCTTCCATTTGCGATGAAGCGATGGTGCGGCGCGGCGGGAGTGGACAAGATTACGACGGCTAGCGATCACCGCGACGCCTCGTTCGGCAAGAACTACGGTGTGTTGATTGAAGGCGGGCCGTTTGATCGCGTGCACGCGCGAGCCGTCTTCGTCGTTGGACCGGATGACAAGTTGAAGTATGTTGAATACGTCAGCGAGATCGCGAATCATCCCGATTACGACGCCGTGCTTGCGGCGGCAAAGTAATTCTTAGAATGGGTAATAGCCGCGCGCTATCAGTGGATCAACCCCCAATCGTGAAGGAGAGAAAATGCACAGAAAACAAATCAAGATCGGAAGTCTTTCGCTGGCAGCAATGTTGTGCCTAGCAGGGCTGGCGCTGGCCTTCAGCAATCCGCCCGAGGTTGGCAAGCCAGCTCCTGATTTCACACTCAAGAGCAACGAAGGCAAGACGGTGAGCCTGAAGGACTATCGCGGCAAGTGGGTGGTGCTGTACTTTTACCCGAAGGATTTCACATCGGGCTGCACGATCGAGGCTCACAACTTTCAGCGCGATGCGGACAAATACGAGCAGGCGAAGGCGGTCATCCTGGGCGTCAGTGTGGACACGGCCGATTCGCATCAGAGCTTCTGCGCTAAGGAAGGCCTTCACTTCAAGCTGCTGGCGGACACTGAGGTGAAAGTCTCGGACGCTTATGGCTCGGTGATGGAATACAACGGCAACAAGCTGTCTGCTCGCAACACGTTCATCATCGATCCGAAGGGCAACATCGCGAAGGTGTTCATGGGAGTGAAGCCCACGCCGCACAGTGAAGAGGTGCTGGCCGCACTGGCGGAGTTGCAGAAGAAGTAGCAAGGACGCTTCGACTCCAGGCATGGCTCGGTCGTCAAGTACATTGGGCAACCGGGATTTGATGGAAACACATGGCGCGGGATCATTGCATCGTCCCGCGCCTGTAGTTCTCAAACACGCTTGTCGCGAGCTGATGCCTGGAATACGGATGTGCCGGATCTTGTTTGTCAGCCGCTCACGATTCTCGCGGGACGTTCCCTCGATCCGTTCTGTTGAGCGAGGGTTCGAGCGACCTCGGAAGTGCTGCTTCCAAGAACCGCCTTCTTCGTGATACTCTTCGCGCGGCGCTTTTCCATTTCTCTTTTCAATTACGGGTTGACTAACCGTACGGCTTGACCTCGTTTTTAGGCTTCAACGCCGCTCTCACAGATCGATCTGAGAAACCACCAATCGCTTTCGAGGCATACCTCGAAATAACGGAAGGAAGACGATGAGAATCCTGCTCTTCAATCCCGACAACGGGGTGACTCGGAATTTCATGCCTCACCTCTGGATGTTTCTGCTCAAGAGTCTGACACCGCCTGAACACGAGGTGTTGCTGATCGACGGCAATGCGCAGCGGATGGATGAAGACGGAATTGCGCGATATGTCCGCGAGCAGAAGATCGATCTTGTAGGCATTGGCGCGATGACGAGGATGATACAGAAGGCATACCGAATGGCCGATGCCATTCGCGCGGTCGGAGTCCCTGTCGTGATGGGCGGGCCTCACGTGACCGAAGTGCCGGACGAAGCGCTCGGGCGAGACGGCGGACCGCAGCACGCCGATGCGGTTGCGCTCGGTGAAGCTGACGAGACCTGGCCGCGAATAGTCGAGGATGCTGCGCGAGGCGAGCTCAAGGATATCTATCTGCCGGTTGACGAGGCGGGTAAGGACAAGAAGCCGAGTCTCGATCACTATCCGTCGATTCCCTGGGAGACGATGGACCTGGCTCAATTCAATATGGTCCCGAAAGTCGTCGCTCCGCTGCTCAAACGTGCCTTTGATGGGTGGGGAAGCTTCCGGCTAATTCCAGTCGAGTCCGGACGAGGATGTCCGTATGGTTGCGAGTTCTGCACCGTGACCGGCTTCTTCGGTGACTCGATAAGGTTTCGCACAAACGAGAGTGTCGTCGACGAATTGCTTCGCCTGAAGGCCCGGTGCCGCAGCGAGCGTGGCCAGATAGCAGTCTTCTTCATCGATGACAATTTCGCCATCAACATCAAGCGCACGAAGTCGCTGCTGCGGGATATTATCGCCGCCGGCGCGCAGATGAATTGGATTGCGCAGATCAGCGCCAACCTGTTGCGCGACGAAGAACTCGTCGACCTCATTGCGGCCTCAGGCGGGAAGTGGATATTCATTGGCATGGAGTCGATA
>JADGNW010000228.1 GCA_017883315.1 Blastocatellia bacterium
AAACCATAGTCCGGACGGAGCGAGGGTTATCAATCGCTGGCACCAGAATCACGATCTACCAGTTGATGGACTGCTTCAAAGCCGGCCAGCCGACGTCGGTAGTCCGGGATCTGTTCAGGCTCAGCGATGAGCAAATGGCTGATGTGCTGGATTACATTGCGCAGCATGCTGAGCAGGTAGAGGAAGAGTACCAAGAGGTACTGAGACAAGCTGAAGCGAACCGTGCGTACTGGGAAGAACGAAACCGCGAGCGGCTCCTCGCTATTTCGAAACAGCCACCAAGTCCTGGGAAAGAAGCACTCCACGCAAAACTCAAAAAGCGGAAGTCAGAACTGGGCATGTCGTGATCACTGTCCTCGTTGATCACAATATCGAAGGTCAGGCCGATTTACTCGAAAGCGCTCTTGTGTCCGAGGGCTGGGTTGAGATGGCGGTAGCTGCGGATCGTGACTTTCGCTGATATAGCGCTGCCTATTGAGACATCGGACCAAAGGGTCTGGGAATTCGCGCAGGAGCACGAGATGGTCTTATTGACCGCCAACCGAAACAAGGACGGCGAAGAATCGTTGCAGCAAGCTATTATCGAGCAGAACCAGCCTGCGTCATACCCAGTTGTCACCATCGCGAACCCAGATAGAATGGTCGAGAGGGACTATCGAAATCGGTGCGCAACTAGACTGGCTGAAATCTGCATGGACATTGAAAGGTACTTGGGAACCGGCCGGCTGTACATTCCCTGAAAGCCCTAACCTGTTCGCTAGGCCATCGAAATGAGCGTGTTAGTAACAGGCGGAACTGGATTCGTTGGATCGCATCTCGTTCGAGTTCTGCTCGAACGCGGCGAGCAAGTTCGCTGTCTCACGCGTAGTGCGAGCCGCCTCGATAATCTGAAAGACCTTCCGGTCGAATTCGCAACAGGCGATCTGCGCGATCTCGATTCGCTGAGCAAGGCGGTCAAGGGTTGTAAGGTGGTCTATCACTGTGCTGCCGACTATCGCCTCTGGTGCAAACATCCCGCTGAGATGTATGCAGTCAACGTCAAAGGCTCAGACAACGTTATGCAAGCCGCTTTCGACGCAGGAGTCGAGCGCGTGGTCTACACAAGCACCGTCGGCTGTCTCGGCTTGAATCACAACGGCACACCGGCAAATGAAGACACGCCGGTTACGATCGAAGAGATGATCGGACACTACAAACGCAGCAAGTTTCTCGGTGAGGAAATAGTAAGCGACTGGGCGCGGCGCGGCTTGCCTGTAGTCATTGTTAATCCCAGCACTCCCGTAGGCGAGATGGACATAAAGCCAACTCCAACCGGGAAAATCATCGTCGATTTTCTTCGGGGCAAGATGTTTGGCTACGTTGAAACCGGGATGAACCTGATCGACGTCCGCGACTGCGCCGAGGGCCACGTCCTCGCTGCTGAGAAAGGCCGGGTTGGCGAGCGCTACATTCTTGGCGGCCGCAACTTAACTCTCAAAGACATGTTCGACGCTCTAGCGAGCGTAACCGATATTGCTTCTCCAAAGATGAAAGTCCCTCACTGGGTCGCGGAAACTTATGCGCGACTTGAAAACTTCTGGTCAATCGACATCGCTCGCCGCGAGCCGGACGTTCCGCTTGAAAGCGTGAAGCTCGCGCGGCACAAGATGTGGTTCGACGCGTCAAAGGCCGTTCACGAACTCGGACTGCCGCAGAATCCCATCGGGCGTGCGCTGGAGCGCGCCGTCACCTGGTTCCGAGAACATGGCTATGTCTAGCCTCGAACAGGCGCCAATCCTGGTTGTCGCGGCGCTCAAATACGAATTAGAGAAGCTCAATCGCGCCGAACACCCGGGGCTCGCGCTTCTCGAAACAGGCGAAGGCGTGGCCAACGCCGAACGGCAACTCGACGCGTGGCTCGAGCGACGAAGCGCGCGCGCCGTGTTGAGCATCGGTTTCGCCGGCGCGCTATCGTCCGCGCTTCGAGCCGGTGACCTGGTCGTGGCTAAGTCGGTTCACGGGTCAAACGCGTTGCCCGATCACGACTTGGTCGCCGCAGCATCCCGAGTGCAACTCGATACGCCGGTGCGCCTCGGGATAGCTCTGACTTCAGATGTGATTCTGTGGCGGGCCACAGAAAAGCGCGCGCTGGCAAGCTCGCTCGCCGCAAATGAAATAGGTTTTGTCGATATGGAATCGACCGCGGTCGCAAGCGTGTGCGCGCGACGCGGCGTGCCATTTCTGATCACTCGCTCGATCACCGATCTTTTGAACGAGGACCTGCCGCTGGACTTCAATCAGTGCAGAGATAGCGACGGCCGCGTCAGCTCAATCAAAGTCATGAAAGCTGCGTTACTCAAGCCAGGTTCATTTCCCGGGCTATTGAATCTTCGCAAGCGCTCCGAGCTTTGCGCTGAGCGCATGGCCGAGTTTGTCCTGCGGCTTGTTCGGTTAGTCGGCTAGTTATACCGCCGCCGGACGGTTCAGTATTGGGATATGAAAAGCATAAGCAGGTATCAAGCTAAAGGAATAATCATCTCGATACTGTTCATCGCTGCGGGGGCGTTGCTTGGCATCGATCTGGGCCGAATGTTCTGGATAGGCATTGTGCTTTTCGCTGTCTTGATTGGGATCTATTACAGCATTTGGATAACAATAAAGATGTTTCGAGGCAAAAAAAGAAGATAGGAGGATTCTCTTGCAGCCATTCGTTGACGCTACGACTCAAGGCCCCGCGACTCGCGGCAGACTGCTTCGAATCCTCGGCGTTGGGTTCGGGCTCGCCGTCATAATCGGGAACACCATCGGCGGAGGCATAGTCAGCACGCCGGGAATGATCGCCCAGCATCTGCCGAATGCCTGGTTGTTCCTCGGCGTGTGGCTGGCCGGCGGACTCTATGCTTTGCTGGGAGCGATCTCAATCGCTGAACTTGGCACGATGATTCCGCGCTCGGGCGGACAATACGTTTTCGCTCACGACGCACTCGGCGACTACGCGGGCTTCATTGTCGGATGGAGTGATTGGATATCGACCT
>JADGNW010000229.1 GCA_017883315.1 Blastocatellia bacterium
CAACGATTCTTCAAACTGCGTGGCTCCTGGCGGGGCTCGTTGTCGGATCAGCCGCAAGCTACGTCGCAGGCTTTGAAGTTCTGCCCCGGCTTGTAAACAGTCTGGGTTTGATTTCAACTATCGTCCTCGGGCCGTTCGTCGTTTTCGCGGCGCTCGCAGTTTATACACCGATTGCGGTCCTGTTTTCAGTTCTCGTGAAGAGAGTCCTCATCGGTCGATACCAGCCGCTGCGTGCTCCGGTGTGGGGAAGCTTCTACGTTCGCAACTGGATCGTTCAGCGGACGTTGCGAATAATTCCCTGGCGACTAATTGAAGGCACTGTCTTTCAAGCCGCCGCGCTTCGAATGCTAGGCGCGCGAATCGGTAAGCGAGTTCACATTCATCGTGGCATCGAGCTGCTGCAGGGTGGCTGGGACTTGCTCGATATCGAAGACGACGTGACTCTGAGTCAGGACGCGTCGCTTCGGTTGGTGGACTTCGATGAAGGCGACGTGATTGTCGGGAGCATTTTTATTGGCAAGGGCAGCACGCTGGAAGTTCGAGCCGGCGTGGGCGGCAACACACGGCTCGATTCGGAAGCGTACTTGACCGCGTCGTCATTTTTGTCGGATGGGGAACGGATTCCTCGAGGCGAGCGCTGGGATGGCATTCCCGCGCGGCCCGCAGGCAAGTCGCCATCGAAGCCTGCGGTCGAATCCGGCGAGCGCGTTCTTTCCCCTTTGGCTTATTCTCTCGCGCTCATTGCGGCTCGACTCGGAGTGGCGCTTGTGTTCTCGCTGGCGATTGAGCTGCCCGCCGTGGCTGTAATGCTTTTCTATGGGATCGATGCAGACAGCGCGTTGAGCTGGCTGTTCAACCCGTCGTTCTCGCTTTCGGTTCTGGCCGTTGGAATCTTGATGGCGATTCTGCCGGTGCCGCTTGCTGTTGTCCTCGAAGCTCTCGCGTTGAGAGTGATGGGAAGGGTTCACCCGGGAGTCATCAGTCGATTGAGCATGTCTTATGTACGAGTGTGTTTGAAAACCGAGATCCTTCAGTCGGCAGGAGAGTGGTTGAGCGGTTCGCTGATGTGGCCGGTGTGGCTCCGGCTTGCAGGTGCAAACGTCGGCCGCGAGTGCGAGATCAGCACTATCATCGACACTGTTCCGGAACTGATCGAAATCGGTGATGAATGTTTCTTCGCCGATGGGATTTATCTCGGCGGCCCTCGCGTGCATCGTGGCACGGTCACCCTCGGAAAGACTCAGTTGGGTGAAAACACATTTCTTGGAAACCATGTGGTGATCGCTGCTGGGCAGCGTCTTCCCGAAGATATTTTGTTAGGAGTTTGCACCGTCGCCGACGAAGAGCAAATTCGACCAGGCACCTCGTGGTTTGGCCTTCCGCCGTTCGAGCTCCCTCGGCGGGAAATCATCGAGGTCGATCGCCGCTTCACTCATGACCCCTCGCTGATCCGCTATCTGAATCGGTGGTTCTGGGAACTTTTGAGATTCGGACTGCCGCTCGTCCCTGTAATAACCATTTCTGTTTGGTTCGCTTTGGTGGCTGCGGCCCAATCGCGCGTGTCGGGTCCGGCGCTGACGTTTGTTGTCGTGCCGCTGTTGAATCTCGCGACAATAGGTTTCTTGTGCCTGTTAGTCCTCGTGATGAAATGGTTCTTGCTGGGCCGCGTGCGACCCGGCGTGCACCCGCTGTGGTCGTGCTGGTGCAGCCGATGGGATTTTCTATACGTGGCTTGGGGGTTCTACGCGAGCGCTGCATTATCGTTGTTAGAAGGAACGCTCGTGCTGACGGTGTTTCTCCGAGCGATGGGCGCGAAGATCGGCAAGCGAGTTGTGCTTGGGGGCGGGTTCGCACAGGTAGTTGATCCGGATATGCTTCACTTCGAAGACGGAGCTACGGTGAGTTGTCAGTTCCAGGCGCACACGTTTGAAGACCGGGTCCTCAAGATCGATCACGTTAAGATCGGCGAGGAAGCAACTGTCGGAAGCGCGGCAGTGCTGCTTTACGGAGCCGCCATCGGCGCTCGGACTCGCGTAGCACCTCACAGCGTAGTGATGAAGCACGAGAGCTTGCTTCCTGGTCACTCATACGCGGGCTTCCCTACGCGTCCAACTGGGCATGAGTTTAGGCTGCAAGAGTCGGCGGCAGGCACAGCTATTATCCGTGAAGGTGGTTAGGTCGGTGGTCAACTATTGCGGACCAACCGCCGGAGCTTTCGTTTGAACTCTCTCGGATCGACTCGGTGCTTGAACGCCTTCACTCCGTTGATGAAGATCACTGGAATGTCATTGCCGTATCGCTCTCGAAGCAACGGGTCGTCATCAATGTTGACTTCTTCCAGTACGAATTCCCCGTCGCAACCTGAAGAGTTGATCGCTGCCTTGGCCTCTTCGCAGAGATGACAACCCGGCCGCGTGTAGATGATCACTGTGGCTTCTGCTTTGTTATTCATCGATTCGACCTCTCCTATTCAGCGACGTGTTTTGGCTGCGTTGCTTGACAAGCTTTCAACCTACATGCTAAAAACCAGTCACATAATTATAAAGCAGTTTCAGTTGTTTCAGGCTCGATGAGAAAAGTTCAGCAGAATTTATACAGTATAGGTCGGCGAGGCGCGTCTTGTGCCCTCGTTGGAACTCGTCGTATTAATCGTCTCTCTTATGATGGACGGAATCGTGGAGACTTCCGGCATGGACACCGTTCAGGATGCGAACCAGAAAGTTGAAGGCGAGGACAAGCAGACAGTAACCGCAACGGCAGAGAAAGCCACACCACCGGCGCAGAAAGCGTCAGCATCAGCAGATAAACCTAAAGCCGCCGCGAAGGCCGCAGTGGGAACTTCGGCCGGCGCTAAGACTAAGACTGTCGAAAGCGCGCCGCCCGATACCATAAACAAGATGCGGCGAACCATAATATGGACCGCCGTGGGCGGCTTCCTTGCGACCTGCTTCATGATGTTCCTGCGCTTCTTTCTTCCTCGTACCATCTTCGAACCAAGCACAATCTTCAGAGTCGGATATCCAACCGATTTCGGTTTTGGGGTCGACACAAAATTTCAGCAGCAGTACCGCATCTGGGTCGTTCGCAACGCCGAGAAACTCTTCGTAATTTACGCCCGATGCACTCACCTGGGATGCACGCCCGATTGGAAGCCCGGCGAGAATAAGTTCAAATGCCCGTGCCACGGAAGCGGCTACACCAGTGAAGGAATAAACTTCGAAGGGCCCGCGCCCCGTCCGATGGACCGCGCGCACGTCGAGCTTGATCCGACAGGTCAGATCGTCGTCGATACTGCTCGGCTTTATCAGTGGCCGAAGGGAGAGCAGGCTCCGGGCCACTTCGATGATGCGGGTGCGTTCCTGTCGGTGTAGTGCGGATTACCGTTTAGATTCAATCGTAAAACAGGCCTTGTGTGTTGAGCGTTAGGAGCTTAGCGAATGGAACCCGAAAAGCCTGAAAAGCCTGAAGTGAAAACCGGCGTGGGTGTGACTGTCGTCGATGAAGCCCCGCCAAGCTTTAAGGAAAACGTAAAAGAAGAAATCGACCTCCTGAAGAAGAAGGTCCAGAAGGAATCCGTCCTTCAGGAGATCGAGGACCTCAAAGACCCGACGAAGACTCAGATCTATAAGTCGATGTTCCGGGTCAAGCACGAGCCAACGCCGCGCGCTCGTTCGTTGGGCGTGCTTACGAACGTTTTCCTGCACCTGCATCCGGCGAAGATCAACCGCGATGCAGTGCGCTTCAGCTACACATGGGGAATGGGCGGCATCACGTTTTACCTTTTTATCGTGCTGACCTTCACCGGCATTCTGCTGATGTTCTATTACCATCCGTCGAAGGGCCAGGCTTTCCAGGACATCCTCTATCTCGAGAACGACGTGCCGTTCGGCAAACTGCTTCGCAACATGCACCGCTGGGGCGCGCACTTGATGGTGATAACGACGTGGCTGCACATGCTGCGAGTCGTGCTGACGGGCTCATACAAGACGCCGCGCGAGTTCAACTGGTCGGTTGGTGTAGTGCTATTGGTGCTGACTCTTTTGTTGAGCTTCACGGGATACTTGTTGCCCGATGATCAGCTTGGGTTCTGGGCTGTGACCGTAGGAACGAACATGGCTCGCGCGACTCCTGGGCTTGGACACGAGGGACCATTCGGACCGCAGATGGGAATGTCGCTTTACAACGACGTGCGGTTCGCGCTGTTGGGAGGCTCGATCGTCGATGCGAACGCCTTGCTGCGAAGCTACATCTGGCACTGTATCGCTATACCGGTGATCGCGAGCGTGCTGATGGCGGTGCACTTCTGGCGAGTGCGCAAAGACGGCGGCATATCCGGCCCGGCGCCAATTCAACTTGAGTCGGAGATGAAGGCGCCCGGTGCCAGATCAGTGAAGAAACGAGTAGGTTGATTAGTTCAGGGTTCAGAGTTCGTGGTTCCGGGTTAACCCTGAACCAGGAACCCTGAACCCGAAACTGTGGGAGGCTTCATGGATTGGGGACAACTTCGGTTGATCGCTACGTCGCCTGACAACATTCCGATCGTGGCGATGCTCTTTTTAGTTCCTTTCTTCCTTTGGCTGGGACTTCATCAGGCGCGCGCGAACGATCGGCTCGCCGACCAGCTTGAGGGAGATCCGAACCTTGCGAAGACACATCATCGCAAGACGTGGCCGTGGCGACCTCACTGGTCGCGCGAGTTGCACGTGTGGCCATACTTGCTGCGCATCGAGTTTCTTGCGGTTCTTATCGTGACCGTCATTCTGTTCG
>JADGNW010000230.1 GCA_017883315.1 Blastocatellia bacterium
ATAGCTCCAAGCGAAACTCATCACCGAGCAGCGACATGCGCGGCTCGCGACGCGTGATCGCATGATGTGCGCGTCTCAAAGCTGGTATGCCGCGCTCGACTCGCTCGATGCCATACTCCTTACTCGTGAAAACATGATGCAACCGTGGATTCATCTGTTCCGTCGCGCCATACTGGATCGATTTGAGCGTCGCGCCATTAGTGCGGCTTGGATTGATTAACTCGAGCCGGTCGTCGAATATCAAGACCCGCGCGCCTGGTCCCACGATAGAGTAGTCGCGATGCACAAGCAGATTCGTCAGGCCCTCGATTACCGCTGAACGCGAATAGTTCGCACGCGCGGGAATGGGCGCACCCTTGTCGTCGGTGGAATTCGAGGAAGCTCGCGGCGGGCGAATGTCCCACAGATCGATGTATCGCTTCATGAACAAAAGCGCGTTGTCGAAGAGCCGGGTCACATTTCCGAAGAACTCTGCGCGTTCGACCACCGGCGAACCGGTGCTGCTCCCTGAGAATCGTGTCAGCGTGATCTGGCTCTGCGGTACGATCTTTTGCACTGGCGCGCTCCGCCCAAAAAGAAGAAAGCCGGCAAGGCTGGGCGCTATGCTTCCGCCGTAGTCGGCCGCCAGTCTCAAGTCCCGCATCGCATTTGCGGTTGGGAACCCGTTCGGTTCGCGAAACGTCTCGCCTTCAAGATCGCGGATGTAGCTCCACACCAGAGCTTCGTCCACGTCTTCAACCGCCGCGGTTACCAGCGGCATGTCCTCGAGCGAGGCAACGCGGGAGCGCGCAAACAACGCGGCTATCTCGCTTCCTTCAGCCTCGCGCTTCGTCGATCCGATTCGAATGAAGTAGCGATGATCGGATGTTTGATGAGGGGCTCGGCGGTCGTCGACCTGAAGCACGACAATTCGAGTGCCGTTATCGTAGGAGACTTTGTCGATGCGCGGGAACAGCGGCGGCTTGATCTGATTGCGGCAGATGTCGATGAGCTGTTCTTCGACCTGCTCGGGATTGTCCAAGCCCTCGACGCGGCGTTGATCGTTGACGCCGAATATGATCGCGCCGCCGCCGGCGTTGGCGAGCGCGACTATCTCGGCCACGACCTTGTCCGTGTTGACCAGCCGGATCTTGAACTCGAGGTGAGTGTCTTCCCCGCCGCGAATCAACCCGAGCAAATCAGTCCGATCGAGCGTGCGCGAGTAGCGCCCGGTTAATTTTTGCTCGAACAGTGAGCGCTCGGTATCCGGAATGCGTCGCACAGACCTGAACTTTTTGCCGCGTGCCATGATGAGTCCTCGCCCTGGTAGCTTGATGGATAGCTTGCTGCGTCGCTATCGCGTGATGATAAGAATGCGTTGTTTGAGTGCTCAGATTGATTATTGGAAACGGGCCTGCTCGTGAGAGACATTGGGGTCACCCTCTTCGCAGTTAACTTCTCGTCTGCGAAGAATGATAGCACATCGATCGTAATAGATTGAAATCGGGTTGACTCACACCTTGCTGTTGCTCGATGGCGCAATATAAACTCTTGCGCGATGCGAACGCCGAAGGGAGATCAGATGAAGCGTGCCGGTATAGCAGTATTGTTGATGTTGCTTATGGCGTCGGTTGATGTGGCGCAGAGAAGCAAACGGATCAGCAAGGGACGCCAGACCAAGCTGTCCGTTGCCGACGCGGAACGCTCATTAAGAGAGCTGAATCGTCAATGGGCCGAGGCCCTGAAGAACCGCGATAAAGACGCACTGGACCGGATCCTCGATGACCAGTTCATATCCACTGGCGACGAGGGGCAAGTCTCTGATAAGAGGCAATGGATCGACGCCGCGATGGGCGCGATCAAGGTCGAGTCGTCCAGCCTCACCGACGTGAGGGTGCGGGTTTACGGCGACACCGGCGTAGTTGCCGGACGCTGGAGCGGTAAGTTCACGGTCGATGGCAAAGAGGTTAGCGCAGCGTTTCGATTCACCGAAACCTTTTCGCGGAACCGTGGTGCGTGGCGGGCCGTTGCGTCTCATGAAAGTCGTATTGGACCACGAGCGGGCGAATCAGCAGGCGGTCCACAGAAAGAAACCGGAATGATAACCACAGAGTCAGGTCTCAAGTATATCGACAGCGTCGCCGGCGACGGCGAAAGCCCGAAGCCCGGTCAGATGGTCACAGTTCACTACACCGGCACGCTCGAGAACGGAACCAAGTTCGACAGCTCGGTTGACCGAGGCCAGCCACTCACTTTTAAGATCGGCGTCGGGCAGGTCATCAAAGGGTGGGACGAGGGAGTGATGACGATGAAGGTCGGCGGCAAGCGCAAGCTGATAATTCCGCCGCAGCTCGGCTACGGCACGAGGGGCCGCGGCCCCGTCATCCCGCCCAACGCAACGTTGATCTTTGACGTGGAGTTGCTCGGCGTAAAGTAGCTCAAAGTTCCTTCGGGGCGGCGGGCGTTCAGAGTACCGCGTCAGAGGTCAGAAGTCAGAGGTCAGATGTCAGACCTCAGAGTTCAGAAGTCAGAGATCGCAGATCCTGTTACAGGAGTTCGTCCTTTGTGTTCTGACCTCTGGCTTCTGACTTCTGACTTCTGACCTGGTTTCTGAACGCCTGCTCCCAGGATGTTGCAGCATGTCCGCAGACCACAAGAAGGACCACTCTCACAGCCACCGAAGCAACCGCCGTCGCCTGATCGCGGTGCTCGCGCTTACCCTCGCGTATATGCTCGCGGAGGGAATTGGCGGATTTGTTACTAACTCTTTGGCGCTGCTTTCCGATGCGGGTCACATGCTCGCAGACGTAGCCTCGCTCTTGCTTGCGCTGCTTGCGTTGTGGTTCGCAGCCCGGCCCGTCACCACGAGAAAGACCTACGGCTATTACCGAATGGAGATACTGGCGGCGCTTGCGAATGGAGCGGCGTTGGTAGTGATATCTCTGCTGATCTCTTACGAAGCATTCCAGCGAATCAAGTCTCCCGAAAGTGTCAGAGGGTTTGAGGTAATGCTGATCGCGTCCGGCGGGCTCGTGATCAACGTCGTAAGCGCCTTTGTGCTGCACTCGGCATCCTCAGAGAACTTGAACATGCGCGGTGCGTTCTTGCACGTGATGGGTGACGCGCTGGGTTCGGTCGGCGCTATCGTAGCCGGATTTCTCATCTGGCGATGGGGCCTGTTGCTGGCCGATCCTCTGATCAGCATCGCGATGTGCCTGCTGATCATCTACAGCTCGTGGCGCCTCATCCAAGAATCGGTGAACATCCTGCTCGAGGGCACGCCCTCCCACATCAACATTCGCGCGGTTGTAGAAGCGATGCACGCTGTGTCTGGCGTGTCGAGCGTGCACGACTTGCACGTATGGACTATCAGCTCTGGTATGGACGCGCTTTCAGCTCACGTCAGGATCGAGCCGGGCGTCTCGCACAAGACCGCGCTTGAGGGGCTCCAGGAACAATTGCGTTCCGGCTTCAACATCGGCCACTTGACGATTCAAATCGAGTCACCCGACGAAGCGGACGTCGCTGGCGGTAAGCTTTACCAGATAGCGCGAAGAGGCGACGCGGAGTCTGAAGTAAAGAGTTGAGCCGTACGGGCGTCTCTCCGTGGGCGCCTCTTAGTCGCGAGCCTCGTACCTGCGAGAAGGGTGGGGCCACGGAGAGCCGCCCATACAGGTCTGTCATTCAATGATCGAGACAACCAGCATCAAGAAGCTCGGCCGTCCGCTGTCTGACCAGTCGCCGATTGCGCACTCACTTGTTGTACCGCTTGCGTTGTTTGTACTAGGCGCTGGGAGCGCGTGTCTCTACTTTTGGGGCAGGGACCTTCACCGTTTCACCCAATGGATTGCAGCTTACATTGGACTGTTCACCGGTCAGCTTGCTTTCTACGTCGTGGCCAGTTTCGTCGTTCTGCGCTGGTCGTCGAAGTCGTCGCCCGCGGCGAGATGGATCACACTCGGGTTGGTAATTTTCTTTGCCGTCGGGTTTCGCGCGATGCTTGTCCCGCAGCGCCCTTATCTGTCAGCGGATGTCTATCGCTACGTTTGGGACGGCCATGTGCAAGCGGCTGGAATAAACCCGTACCGCTATGCACCTGAAGCCGGCGAACTGCGTGCCTTGCGCGACGACAAGGTCTTTCCAAACGTAACCGACGACGACAAGCGTTGGTTATCACCTTATCCGCCCGTGGCTCAGTTTGTTTTTTTCTCTGTGTCGCTCTTACGTCCGATGAGCGTGACGGCATTCAAAGCGACGATGGCGTCGTTTGATCTGATCGCGATGCTGCTGCTGATGCTGGTGCTTTCGCGGAGCGGACTTGATCCGGCTCGCGCGATCATCTTTGCCTGGCATCCACTTTTGATCTTTGAGGGCGCACACAGCGGTCACGTCGAGACGGTGTTCATTGCGTTTCTCGCGCTTGCGCTTTATGCGTGGTCGAGGCGCAACGACGCGCTCACCGGAGTCGCGCTTGCGCTTGCAACATTGGTTAAGTTTTATCCTGTTCTGTTGCTGCCGGCATTTCTGATCGCTAGGTCCGATGAGCGAATTGAAAGTCTCAACGTACGTCAGTTGCTGAACCGCGTCGTTCACAAACGCAATCTGATTATGCTCACGGCATTCGTGGCGACTGTCGCGCTGGCATACTTGCCGTACATCGGAGCCGGAACCAACGTGTTCGGATTTCTTCGCGGATACATTCAGGAAGAAGGCTTCGTTCAAAGCGGCGCGAGATATTTCTTGCTCGACGTGTCCCGACGGTTTGTGCCGTTACCTACGAATGTTTTTCTTATTCTCGCCGCGGCCTGTTTGATTGCCGTCGGGGTCTGGTGGTTGGTCAGACCAAAACGAGATGTGGTGGATGTGGCTCGCAGTGCGGCGGCGTTGATCGGTTGTTATTTGCTTCTGACTACGCCGCGCTATTCGTGGTACTACGCGTGGATGATACCGTTCCTATGTCTTGTTCCCCGAGCGGGTTGGTTGTACTTGGCGAGCGCTTCGGCGCTGCTGTATCTCGTCTGGTACACGCCGTTGGTTTATCCGCAGATTCCGCTGTGGCTCGGTGCGTGTATCTTTCTTCCGGCTATCGCGTGTCTGGTGTGGGACGGTCTCAAGGAATTCAAAGGCGACCTGTGGGGGCGACCCTCCGTGGGCGCTCCTCGGTCGTGAATGCTCTCGTTATCGCGAGGAGGGGGCCTATGGAGGGACGCCCGTACAGATTGCTCTTCCGGTGTTCACTCCACGCTGAAATCCATCTCACGCCGGATGATGCTGTCCTCTTTCTTCCTCATCTTGTCTCTGACCGTGACCTCGATCGTGTAGTCGTCCGGCGCAAGGCTGACAAGCTTGATCACTCCGCCAGTGGCGATCCGAAAGGGCGGCGCGCTGCCTTCACCGGCAACAACCGATCTCGGTCCTCCGTTGAACACTACTTTGGCGCCTTTCAGAATTCGAGTCCTCATCTCCAACTGCGGCTGCTTTGATTTGTCATCAAGTTTTGGATTGTAGATCACCAACGAGTACGCGAACTCTCCGTTGCGCTGAAAGCGTCGCTGAGACGGTGTGCCGCCCAAGCCCGCCGTATCGACGACCTTTCCCTGTTCCACGGCTTGCCCGCTCAGGAACAGACTGCTGGTCGTCAGCTTTTCGGCCTTCATATTGGGAATGTCGATGAAGTCGTTTGCCGTTCCGATCAGTCCGAACCCGGTTTCGCGAACAAACAAGCGAATTTGATAGGTGCCCGGCTTGATGGTCATCGTTCGGGTCGCAACGAATCCGCGCTTGAGCGCGGACTCATAACTCTGCGGTTGGAGGTTCAGTTCCAGGGTGTTGGAGAACTTGTCGATCGTATTTCCCTTCGCGTCCAGGACGAATCCCACTTCTTCGAGCTGATTGTGATACCGGCCTTCCGATTGAACGAAAGTCAGCTTCGAAGCGTCGATGTGAAGAAGAAGCGTAACGAACGGGTCGCGCTGCGCATTATCGATATAAAGCGGAGTCAGGCGGAGGTCGATGTCGCGCCGGACGAGCGGCGAAGAGATCGCTTCGATGACTTCGGCGACTTTGGGATCGAGCCCTGCGTTCTCGGGTGGCGGCGATTTCGCGAGATAGCCCTTGCGAAATGACACCGTGAGTTCGGGATGCTCGCGGATGCCGACTTTGACTTTATGAAACTTGCCGTCCCACTTCCCTGCTTCAGGATAGAAACCGAGCATGTAATAAGCAGAATTCTCTTCGAGCATATCGTCGAGGCCGTGCATAATGTCATTATTATTACCGAAGAATTTCCCGCCGGTCTCCGCAGCAATCGTTCGCAAGCTGTCTTGCGATTCGAAGAAATCCGATCGCTTACTGTTCGTCGCATCGGTAATCGCAGTCGCAAAATCCGCGTCCGCATCGATCTCGTCGGCGGCGGTTAAAACCAGCGGATCCAGCCCGCGCGGATCGATTGTGTAGAACACCACATTAGCGCGAGCGGCCAGCGCTGTCGTTTGATTGAGGTCTTGTGTAGTCTGCGTCGCGTACAATCGAATGCCTTCGGAAACAAGCACAGCGACCTTGCGCCCGGGTAGCTTGCTCATCGACTTGATCGTTTCTTTCAATGCCTCAAGCGTAGCGCGGACGTCTGCTTCTTCGAGCGGATCAACGCTGCCTCCCGCGTTACCGCCGCTCGGCATCGACAGCGCACCCGGTACCCGACTCGGGCTCAAACCGCCCACAGGCCCCGCTCTCAAGCGCTCCATGCTTCGATAAGGAGTGGTGTCGTTAGTGAAATAAAACGGTCGAAGTCGATCTATCGCACGATGAAGGAGGCGTTGATCCGACGTGAACTGCTGGAGCACTCCCGAGCCGCCGCCGGTTGGCAGTATTAACACAAGATCGCCGGGTTGCATTTTGTTATCGACAAAGTCGCTCAGCACCTTTCGAGTGCGGCTGATGTTTTCAAACTTGATGTGCAACGTGTCGACGACGAAAGCAAAGACGCGCTTCAACTCACCGGCGGTTATCGCTTTGGGCAACCGGCGATTCTCGCTGGCGGTGTCCTCGACGCGCCGCACTTTGGTTTCTTCATAATCGAAGTTGGATATGTGCTGAGGCTTGTTGTTGTCGTAAAGCTCGAAGTCTTCGCGCGTGAGCCCGCCGACTGGCTTCTTGCTCTTGTCGATAACAAGCACATCGATCTGCACAAGCTCAGTCGAGAGCCTTATCTCGCCTTTGTCTTGCTTGCTCTTCTCCTGCGCGCCGACCGCAAGCACGTGCGCCGCGATGAGCAGCGCAATCAACGAGACCGCGATCTTATTCTTTTTCATTAGGCCCCCCAGAAGAAAGCTTGCGGCTTGAAACCGTATTAGCTTTCCCGAACAGTGCGGGAACATGCTTCGACGCTGGCAGTTCGACTGAACTTCGTCACGGCAAATGTAACATACCGCGAGCACGCTGTGCTATAAGTACCGCTGAGTATCCAACACTCGGCTAATAAGGCGGCGTTATGCACATCGAATCCCTGAAAGTCTTCTGCGACCTCATCGACACGCGCAGTTTCTCGAAAGCGGCGACCAGGAATTTCATCTCGCAATCG
This sequence comes from Blastocatellia bacterium, assembly GCA_017883315.1. Taxonomy (GTDB): domain Bacteria; phylum Acidobacteriota; class Blastocatellia; order UBA7656; family UBA7656; genus Onstottus_A. The sequence goes on from JADGNW010000230.1 coordinate 7,559, forward strand.
GCGGTCAGCCAGCAGATTCGCGCCCTGGAAGATAAGTTCAATCGAAGGCTCGTCGAGCGAAGTCGTGGCGGCACGATGACGCCTACTGCCGCGGGAATGACTTTTTTTCAGGGCTGCCGCGAAATCATCGACCGCTTCAACGCGCTCAATGAAGAAATGAAAGGACTCGGCAATATCGTGAGCGGGCAGGTGCGCGTCGCTACAATCTACTCGGTCGGCATCCACGAATTGTCGCCGGCGCTCAAGCGCTTCATCAAGACCTTTCCGCAGGTAAACGTGCACATCGAATACCTCCGGCCTAACAAGGTGTACGAGGACGTCATCAACCACGGGATCGATATAGGAATTGTTGCTTATCCCGCGGCGCGGCCTCAGATCGAAATCATCCCGTTTGGAAACGACCCTCTTGTTCTGGTGTGTAGTCCCGAGCACGACCTCGCGGCAAAGAAACGAATCGATATCAAGAGTCTTGACGGGCAGCGATTCATCGGGTTCGAGCGAGACATTCCAACCAGAAAAGCCGTCGACAAAATACTACGAGACCGGGGAATCAGCGTGCGGTACGTGATGGAGTTCGACAACATCGAAACGGTCAAGCGTTCAGTTGAAGCCGACCTGGGCGTGAGTATTGTTCCGCGCGCCACGGTGCAAAACGAAGTGCGGGCCGGCACGCTGCGCGCGGTGAATTTCACCGAGAGCTTCGCCCGGCCTATTGCGATCATTCACCGCAAAGGAAAGATCTTCAGCGCAGCAGCGCGGAAGTTCATCGAGATGCTCACTGAAGGTCCGCAGTCCGCGAGCGAACCGTAACGGGCCGTTGTGTCTCGACAAAAACTTTCAAGAAGAGCCTGCGTTAAACCCTTGAATTCATTGACTATAGTTGACGCTAAAGAAGAAGACGTATAGTATCTTAACTTAGTAATGTCTGGTTGGCCACTTGCACCGCGTGTCCTGCGAAAGAGTTAGGGAAAGTATCCGGCCTATCCGTCCTAAGGTACTCAAGGAGTAATCTAGATTCCATGAAGACTTCATTTCGATTTGCGATTACAACACTAGTCTCTGCGTTGCTATTAGGTTCGCAGGTTGTGCCGTTAGCGGCTGACAATTCGGTGGAAGCACAGCACTTGAATGAAGCTTCCAGAGATCAGCCCCCAGGACTGGAATCAGTTCCCGACGATGCCAACTGGGACGACGAGTTTGGCATTCAGGGAGTGAGCGGCTTAGTCCGAGCAGCGGCCGTTGCTGGCAATGATGTTTACGTCGGCGGGCAGTTCATTGCGGCCGGGGCCATGCTCGCCAATAACATCGCAAGGTGGGACGGAACAAGATGGCTTGCGCTAGGTTCCGGCGTTAATGGCACTGTCAGAGCAATAGCCGTGAGTGGTAATGATGTATATGTCGCGGGCGACTTCGGCAATGCAGGCGGTGTATCTGCGGCACACATCGCAAAGTGGGATGGAGGAAGTTGGTCCGCGCTCGGCTCGGGCACTGACTATCGCGTTAGAGCACTCGCCGTGAGTGGAGCCAACGTATATGCTGGGGGCGACTTCAGCATTGCAGGCGGTGGAAGCGCGAACTACATCGCGAAGTGGGATGGAAACAGGTGGTCGCCGATGGGAAACGGCGTCAGCAGCACCGTTAACGCCGTTGCGGTTGATGGGAGCGACGTTTATATTGGCGGCTCTTTCGGAGGCGGCGACAATCCGACACTTATCGCAAAATGGAATGGAGGTCAGTGGGCTACTCTTGGCGGCGGTGTGAATGACACCGTGTATGCGATCGCGGCGAGCGGCGGGCAGGTCTATGTTGGCGGCGCTTTCACTACAGCAGGCGGCATAACAGTAAATCACGTTGCTCTCTGGAACGGCGCCTCCTGGTCCGCATTGGGAGGGGGAACAGCCTACGTGGTAGTCGGCATTACAGTCAGCGGAGCAAATGTGTACGCCGCCGGCGGCTTAACGGCAACAAGCGGTCAAATCTCGCACTGGAATGGGACCGGCTGGTCTTTCTTAGGCAATGGCACAAACGGAATTCCATATACAGTGGCAGCAATCGGTAATGACGCATACGCCGGCGGCGATTTCACGAGTGTCGGCGGAATCGGCTTGAACTATATAGCACGGTGGACTAACGGCAATTGGTCTGCTATGGGGTCAGGAAAAGGCACTAGTTACTTCGTCAGCAGCATTCTCGTTAGCGGAAGCACCGTCTACGTCGGCGGTGGCTTTGAAACAGCGGGCGGTCTCATAACTAACAACATAGCGAAGTGGGATGGTGATAGCTGGTCTGCGCTGGCAGGCGGAGTGCCGTACAACCACTCTCTCTCCATCTATGACCTTCCTATCTCCACGATCGCGGCTACTGCGGACCACCTCTACGTCGGCGGAGACTTTGACTCTATCGGCGGAGACCAGATGAACAGCATTGCACAGTGGGACGGCAACAATTGGTCTCACGTCGGGCGCGTGGGAGTTCTCTACGACGACGGTGGCGCTGTTTATGCTATGGCTGCCAGCGGGACTGATCTGTACGTCGGCGGCTATTTCCTGAAAGCTGGACGAACAAGCGCGAGATTCATCGCTCGCTGGGACGGCAGCACCTGGTCTCCTCTTGGCGGCGGACTGAACGGAGTCGCAAAGGCTGTCGCCGTAAGCGGAACAAGCGTTTATGCCGGCGGTGAGTTCACTGATGCAGGCGGGGCGAGCGCAAGCCGCATAGCAAAATGGGATGGTCGTGGCTGGTCTGCACTCGGAGCTGGCGTAAACGGCCCGGTATACTCAATCCTAGTCAGCGGCAATGATGTTTATGTAGGCGGCCACTTCACCATGGCTGGTGGCATAACCGCGAATAACATAGCAAGATGGGACGGCAGCAGTTGGTCCTCGCTTGGTGAAGGAGTGAATGGTGGCACCAACGGCAATGGTGTCTTTGCAATGGCCATCAACGGAAACGACCTCTATGTTGGGGGGAATTTCGAGACCGCAGGCAGCACCACAGTGAACAACATCGCTCGTTGGGACGGCGGGAGTTGGTCTCCGTTGGGAAGCGGCACGCTGGGCGACTTTGGTAATTCGTTCGTAAGTGCGTTAGCAGTTTATGGGAAAGGCTTGCTGGTCGGCGGCGCATTCACCGTAGCTGGTGGAAAGAGCTCTGGTCACTTTGCTCGATGGTCCCTGGGGCCCTCGTCGGCGATTCTGATAAACGCGGTTAACATCGATGGCAAGAAGATGACGATCGAAGGAAGTGGGTTTAGCGGCAACGCTCATGTGCTGATTAACGATGTGGACAGGACAGAGTTCGTCAGGTCAACATCGACTAACGTGATAAAACTCAAGGGCAAAGCAGGGCCGCTTGGACTCAAATCAGGAGACAACACCGTGCAAGTGACTACTCCCGGCGATTCGTCATCGAACCTATTCACACTAAGACTCTGAGTTGGAGGTCGCTTCACGCTAAGGGCCGACGCTGGTCTACGAAGAAGAGCCGATCTTTGACGCTTGATGAACGCTGCTTTGACAATCAATCGATCGCGCCGCTATGATGACTCTTCATCACGGGGCGTGGCTCAGCCTGGTAGAGCGCTCGGTTCGGGACCGAGAGGTCGTTGGTTCGAATCCAATCGCCCCGACCATTTTTCAAGAGAAAGGCGAGAGCGGAATGTGCTCTCGCCTTTCTCTTTTTGAAGGAAGCCTTGCCCTATTCTGGCAAACCAAGACTCGCACTAATGGTCTGCTGGAATCGGGCTATCTTGCACGTTTGAGCGTAAGAGTCGAGCGGGCGGTGTTTGTCCGCGCGCTCGACTCCCAAAGGCATCGCTTCGACGAGTGTAGTTCGAATCTAGCGAACCGGGCCACTCCGCGAGCGAATGTGGAACCGCGCCGATGTAGCCTGTCTCTTCTCGAGGCGCGCCATTTTCGCCTCTAGCGCGGCGATGGTCTTCTGCTGTTGCTGAACGACCTTGGTCAACACCGCCACGACATCCATCGAACCTAACGTTTTCCTGTCACTCGCAGCTACAAGGTCGGGGACATCCTCGGCTATAAAGCCCACGTGACTTTCGTCGG